>JAMPHX010000100.1 GCA_023663205.1 Corallococcus sp.
GGCAATTGCGCGGCAGGCAAATGTTTAATCTTGGGGTATTATTTACAAAAATTTGTCAAATAGGCGACATTTGCAATACCGTATCGGTCGGTTTTTGCCGCAATAGTGGCGATTACTGTTGAAATTTTGTATATTATATGTTAAAATATTTCAAAAGACGGCATTTGCAGTTGCGTATTGCCGATGTCGGGCAAGTCGAGGAAGCATATGAGAAGAAAAGTATACCTAAAACCTTTAATAATTGTTTGCGCAGTTTATCTTGCGATAGTTGTTACTTTGTGTACGCTTATCGGCATATTTGTTTCCGATTGGAAAAAACACAGTTATGCGCCTGCTTCGTACGGCAGTTACGAGTGGAACGAAAATACGGAGTTTAGGCAAGATATGTTTCCGTCGCTTGTAATAGATGAAAACGCATCGGAATTGAAAATAATGCAGATTGCCGACCCGCAAATTAAATTCGGCAACATAACGCGCGACGTCAAGACAATGGATTTGCTCGCACGCGCGCTCGATGCGGAAAAGCCCGATATTGCCGTATGCACCGGCGATTTGACACTTTCGATATTCACCTACAAGGCGTACAAATATTTTGCTGATTTTATGGAAGCGCGCAAACAGTATTGGACGGTGGTGTACGGCAACCACGACGACCAGTTCGATTGCAGCAAATACACGTTGTACACATTGCTCAAAGATTACGAATACTGTCTTTTCGACGTCGGACCTTCCAACGTCAAGGGGGAATGTAACTTTTTGATAAACGTATACAAGGGCGAAGCGGCAAAACAGCGCGGCGACATTGCGTACAGTCTTATTATGCTGGATAGCAACACCTACCCTACAGCGGATGCGGGGCTTGCCGATTGGGTGTACGATTGGTTCGGCGAAGACCAAGTAAGTTGGTACGAGTGGGCGGTAAACGGCATTACCGAAGATAATCCCGACGTGCAGTCGACGGCGTTTTTCCATATTCCCGTCAAGGAAACGGCGGAAATGTACTACGCACACAAACTGCAATCTGGCGAGACCATACCTTCCGCAATAGATACAAGCGAGTTTTTGCCGATAAGCGACGTAAAGGGCACCGTCTGCGAAAAAGACAAAAGCGCGGTGGAACTTATGGACGACGGCTATGAAGCAGGTATATTCTATCAAGGCAAAAATACGGGATTTTTCGATAAGGCAGTAGAACTCGGCAACACCAAAGCAATGTTTTACGGACACGACCATGTAAACACTCTGCGCGGGTATTACGGCGGAATATATATGGGTTACGGATTGTGCTGCGGATATCACACCTACCCGTTTTTCCCGAAAGACAATCTGCTTCTCAAAATGTTCGGGCTTTCCGACCTGCCGCTGTTCAATATGGAAAAGTGGGTTGACGAAAACGGCAAACAAATGGAAAAGGGTGTGACAAACATTCGTCTGTCTCTTGCGGATAGCGACTACGGCGCGCTTACCGTAACAAACAA
Source organism: Corallococcus sp. (assembly GCA_023663205.1). Classification (GTDB taxonomy): domain Bacteria; phylum Bacillota; class Clostridia; order Christensenellales; family CAG-314; genus RGIG5495. The sequence goes on from JAMPHX010000100.1 coordinate 1,479, forward strand.
ATTCCACAGCGAATACATAAAGTAGTGTAACCGTTCTTTAAAATAGCCGCTTTGCAATACGCAGATACGATGCTTTTTGCAGGCAGAATTTGAAGTTGAAAATGTAATTTGAAATTTTGAAAGCCGAGCAAATTTTTGCTTCTGAATATAATTTCAAAGCGAAAATTACAGAACGGTAAAAGCACTGTTCTTAGTTCAATACGGCAATCCGAAATACAAAGTGATATATTTAATAACAAGCAAGCGGTGCATTTGTAATTGCGCCGCTTAAATTTTGGGTATATTTCAATTTACATATTACGGACAAAACAAGTTAAATGCGGGCATTTGCTCGATACAACCCGTTTGCAAGCAGATAAAAGTATACATAAAGACAGTTAACGACATTTAAGTACACTTAAATACCGCTAACTGCTTGCTGTTACATCGTATCACGCGGCAAAATATTTATTTATGTAAAATTATATTCGTGTACGATATAAAATACACAACCAAGTTTAAGTGCGTTTAACTGTACTTAATTACTGCTAAATACCATTATACAACACATCACGCAAGCACATATGTAATTTGAATTTAACTTTATACGTGTGTGGTATATAAATAAGACGCTCGAACAGAACCGTCCAAGCCGACGTAGTATATTCGATACGGAATATCTTCGGCAAAAGCAATTAAACTTTGTTTATATTGTAATGTAAAAGTTGAAATCCGTGTCGCAAAAAGCCGTAATTCGGCGTATTTTAAGCAAATCGCTTGACTTAGGCGATTTGTTTTTGTATTATTTATCTGTATAATTGTATGTATAGGTTATATATCTCACATAGTATTAAAGTGAGAATGTATTTTGCCGTTTTGGCTTGTGCCGGTTTGTGAGGCATTGCGGTGGACAAAACCGCATTGTATTGCAATTTCGCGGTATGATTGCGGAAAATGGAAAATATATACGTTTTTAACTTCCGAAGTGCGGGGAGAGATTTATGAAAAAACAAGTATTTACTTTCGAAAATGCAGGTATAAAGAAAGCAAACTTATTGCGTATGCTGTTTGTTGCGCTGCTTTGCGCGGTGATGGTCGCTTGCACGGCTTTTGCCTCATTCGGTTTTATGCAGACAACCGACGCCTTGTCTACGGGCGGTGTTTCCGTCGGCAGTTTGTTCGATTCAAACGGACATATCGACCGTACTGTGCTTAATAATTTGTACGCCAAGATATTGGGAAAAACGTCCGCAACGTACGACGATATCGTATCGGCGTTAGGCAGCGGCAGTACAAACACTTCTATGGCGGGGAGCATACCCAAATTTATCGACGCGCGGCATCTTAACGGCGGCGCTGCTGCGACTTCGTCTATACTTATAAACGTATGCGGTTACGATTGGTTGGTAGTATTTGCAACGCGCAGCGGCGCGGCAAGTTCGTCGGTTGCAAAGGGCGAAGATATTATCGCAAGTTTGTGGCTTGCCGACACAACAAACAATAAGGTCAAAACAGATGCTTGGGCAGCCGCACACTCGACGGCGACTTCATCTGCCAATCCGCTCAATATGTATGGTACCAGTTGGATAGCGGCATCCGTATTGAACAACGGCGGACAGTATACTTCAAACGGCAGCAATCTTATTTATCAAACCGGTTCGTACAAAAATGCCGCAGGAGAGGAAACGGGGCAAATCGCTACAAACGAATGGGCGCGGTTTACAATGCCGAACGGTACGTACACAAATTCTTCGGGCAACAGCGTTACTATTTCCGATAGCATAACAGATTATATAGTTAAGCCGCAAGACGTTCAGTATCAGCGCGTGCAAAACTTCACGTATATGCTATCGTCATATACAAACAATTCGTTGGCAAACGAATCGTTGGAAAAACCTTACAATTTTACAAAGGCAGGAAGCGGAGTTGCATATTGGCAGGGAGGCGCAAACGCAAAAGCGCATTACGCCGATTGGGGCAACGATTATCTGTGGCTTCCGTCCTTTTCGGAGATTACCAACGGTATAAACGCCGACACCGATAACGTGGCAATTTGGAAGGTGACGCTTAATCAACTTAAAACCACGGGCAATCCCGTGTGGGTGCGTTCCATAGGCTCGGACGGCACCCCTCGCAGCGTAGCAGCCGACGCGTCGGACCAAGTCACCACCGGAAGTTTTACGGACAAGCGGGCTGTTCGTCCGGCGTTTCATCTGAACTTGACCGCGCTTGAAAATGCGCTGACCGTAGAAGTTCCTTCCGATATAACGGCGACTTACGACGGTAACCGTCACGATTTGGCGACGGAAAACGCAACTTGGTACGGTAATTTAACAAATAACTATGCAGGGCAGTACACCCTTACTTACAAAAACGCCGCAGGTTCGCCCATTGCCGCAAACCAAGTGGTAAATGCGGGAGATTATACTGCGGAAATCACGCTGGATAATTCTCTGGAATGGGGCGACGGCAACAAAAGCAGTCAAACGCGCATAGTCAATATCAAGATAAACAAAAAGCCCATAGGTATAATGACTTCTACTTGGAACTATACTTCGGCAAATTGGCCTGTATACAGCGGCAGTAATTATACGCTGCAACTTGACAATCTGCCGACGGGTGTTACGGTCGCGTATACGAACAACGTCAAGCGCGACCCCGGGGAATACGATGTTGCCGCAAGGTTTACCGTTGACCCCAACTACGAAGCGCCTACCAATTTGTCCGCATTTACATCTTACAAATGGACAATAGAAAAGATAACGCTCAACGTCGCGTGGGCAACCGACAGCAATGCAAGCGGCGCATATTACTATTTGCCTACAATAAACGACAGCAAAGTGGTAGTAACGTATTACAAAACATTTGACGGCACAAACCTCAGCGACCCGCAGACGGTTAAGCAATTGGAAGACGACTACAAGTCCAATATCGGGCAGGAATTTACGCGGTATGCCAAAGCCGAGTTGAAAGTAGGCGGACTTACCGACTACAACAAATATTACAAACTGCCCGACAGCCTGCAAAATCCGTACGCGTTTAGGGTGGGCGAGG
>JAMPHX010000101.1 GCA_023663205.1 Corallococcus sp.
TATACTTGCTTCCGATGTGATAGAGGAATTTTTCGACAACTTGCCCGACGATACCGATATCGCCGCAGTGTGTGCCGCAATGAAAGACAGTGTCGGGTTGAATGGATTTGCATCAAAGTTCCCGTCACGATTTTTTGATGTCGGCATTGCCGAAGAACATGCCGTTACATTTGCGGCAGGGCTATGCGGAAACGGCGTTAAACCGTATGTTTTGATTTATTCTACATTTTTGCAGCGCGCTTATGACGAAATCTTACATGATGTTGCTATCGGCAATTTGCCGGTAACTTTTTTGATTGACAGGGCAGGTTTAGTAGGCTCGGACGGAAAAACGCACCAAGGCTTGCAAGACTTGTCATACTTATCCAATATACCCAATTTAACAATATGGACGCCTTTTACTGCAAAACAATTGCAGGCAATGTTGAGTGCAAGTTTAAGTTTTTGCGGACCGCTTGCTATTAGGTATCCCAAGTATCTTGCCGAGAGGGATGTAAGTTTTGACGGAAAGTGGTGTATAGTACGCAAAGGGGAACATATCAAAATATTGGCTGTCGGTGCAATTGCCGTAGAAAATGCTCTTGCCGCCGCAACCGAAGCGGAATCCGCACAAATTGAGGTTGTTGCCGTAACGACAATAAAGCCGCTTGACGAGCAGTATATGGGCAGTTTGACGGGTAATGACATTGTAATTACTGTCGAGGAAAATCAATTAAACGGCGGCTTTGGAAGCGCAGTCGCTATTTATCTTAAAGGCAAATGTAATTTACATTGTTTGGGTGTCGAGGATAAATTCGTGCCGCATGCCACGGTTGAAGAACAAACTCGATATTGCGGCATCGACAAAAATTCAATCAAACTTTTGTTATCCGAAATATTGAATAACGCTTGAATTTATATGCAAATTTGTGTATAATAATTAGGCAGTACATTGTAAGAGGAAAGTATATGCTAAGAAGCGCACGACAATCTAAGATTCTGAGTATTATTTCACAATACGATATCGAAACGCAAGAGGAACTTGTTAACGAATTGAAACGTAACGGTTTTGCTGTCACTCAGGCGACGATTTCTCGTGATATAAAAGAATTGAATCTTGTAAAAACTTTGGGCAAAGACAACAGATATAAGTATACGGCTATTTCCGTCGTTGACAGAAAATTGTCCGCAAAGTACTTAAATGTATTTAGAGAAACAGTTGTTTCTGTCACTGTTGCCAACAATATGGTTGTCGTCAAAACCATAGCGAACAGTGCTGCTGCAGTAGGAAGCGTAATAGAGCAATTGAAAATTCCCGAAATACTCGGCGTGGTTGCTTACGGTGACACGTTGCTTGCAGTTGCTTCGGATTACAGAAGCGCCGTTGCCATTGCAGAAGAATTGAACAAAGTACAGTGTTGACATATGATAAGAAAACTCGAAATAAATAATATCGCACTAATCAGCAGTTTATCTCTTGAATTTGCCGACGGACTTACAGTTTTGTCGGGTGAAACCGGTAGCGGAAAATCTATTATAATAGATTCTCTTGCGTTTGTCTTGGGCGACCGTGCAGATAAGGCTATGATTAAGTACGGAGAGAATAAAGCGTGGGTAGAAGTAGTATTTGAAATAGACGAGAATGCTTCAACTCGCGTTGCGTTGGAAAATTTGGGATTTGATGCGGAAAGCACATTAGTTATTTCAAGATATATGACGCTCAACGGCAAAAATGAGTGTAGAGTGAACGGTAGATTGTGCACGGCGTCGATGTTAAAACAAATTACGTCTACGCTTGTGGATATTTTCGGACAAAGTCAGCACATAAATTTGCTGAGGTCGGATAATCATTTGAGTATTTTAGACGGTTTTTGTGATTTCGGAAAACTAAAGTCCGACTTGCAAATCAAATACAAAAGTTATACCGAAATTAAAAAGCAACTCAAAACCTTTGGCGAGGACCCGTTTGAACGTGAGAGGCAACTCGACGTATTGAAATTTCAAATTGCAGAATTGACAGATGCGGCGGTGTCGGTGGAAGAAGAGGAAGAACTGCTTGCCGTACGCAAGAGAATGATGAATGCCGAGCGTATCGCGTCGGCGTTAACGAGCACGTCGGAGTGCATAAACGGTTACGAACATAGCATAATAAGCAATTTGTCGCGCATCCGTTCAGTATTGCAGTCAATTGATTCTTTCGGCAAAGATATTTCGGATTTATATGCACGCGTCGAATCGTCGCTTATCGAATTGCAAGACATAGCCGCTACCGTTGAAGGTATGCTCGACAATACAAATTACGATTCGTTTGAAAGCGACAGAGTTGAAAGGCGTTTGGATACAATACGTCAAATCAAGAGAAAATACGGGGCAGGCGACATCGATAAAGCCTTAGAGTATCTTGAAGAAGCAAAAAAGCGCTATGAGGCACTTTCAAATGCTTCTGAAACGGTAGAACTTTTAACCGCGCAAAAGCAAAATGTCATTGCGGAAATGTATAGAATTTCCGTAGAAATCTCAAAAATCCGCAAAAAGACGGCTGCCGAGTTTTGTAATAAAGTATGCGGACAACTTTCGGATTTGGGTATGTCCGGTGCTAAATTCGATATTAGATTTGCAGAGGAACCCGATGAAAAACTTTTTGAAAAGACGCTTTCTCCGAACGGTTACGATGAAATCGAATTTATGTTTTCGGCTAATACAGGTGAGCCGATTAAGCCGCTTGCAAAAGTAATAAGCGGCGGTGAAATGTCGAGATTTATGCTTGCAATCAAAAACGTAACGGCGACTGTTGAAAATATACCGACAATGATATATGACGAAATCGATACAGGTATCTCTGGTAAAGTTGCAAGCATGGTTGCAATGAAACTCGGTAACGTATCACGTGACTATCAGTGTATTGTAATTACTCATTTGCCACAAATAGCGTCTATGGCTGACAGTAATCTGCTTATCGAAAAGTACGAGGAAGCAGGAAGAACAGTTTCCACTGTGCGTGTTTTGGCGGATAATGACAGTAAAACCGCAGAAATTGCGCGTCTCATGGGCGGTATAGGCGAACACTCGGCAATGAATGCAGCCGAAATGATATCGTGGGCAAACGAGTATAAGAAACAACATTAAATTTATTTTGATATGCGCTTGTTTTGAGCGCATATTTTTTTTAACTTCTCTCAAACTATTTTTGATATTATGGAGAGAAGTATGAAAAATTGGTTTTCAAAAATTCTTTTGGGATTAGTACTGACGCTGTTTGTCGCAAGTAGTACCGTCTCGTGCGTTTCGCATTTTACAAAGGATGTTTGCGTATCTGCGGCATCCGCTGTGAGCGGTAACACCGTCGGTAGCGATGATGTATTAGATAGGCTAAACGGCTTGTTTTTTCCTTCAATTGATGTTGGTAATGTCGATGAGGTGGTCTACTTGGGCGGTTATCCTTTGGGAATGACCATTGACGGCAACGGTGTTACTGTTGTCGGTTTAAACGAATTTGTGGCTTCCGACGGCGATATTTGTTGTCCTGCTATTGATAGCGGATTACAAATTGGCGACATTGTAGTTGAAATAGAAGGCACAAATATATATAATTCCGCCAAACTTGTGGAAATTGCAAACAAATCCAATGGAAGCCCTATTCGCATAAAATATATCCGCAGCGGTAAGATTTACAGCACCCAAATAACTCCGCAAAAGGATGTTATTAGTAATAGTTACAAACTTGGACTTTGGACCAAAGACAGCAGCAGCGGTATTGGTACGTTGACCTATATTAGACGCGATTTTAGGTTCGGTAGTCTGGGACATCCTATTTTGGATGCAAACAGCAATATTGTCAAAACTACAGACGGCGGTGTGTATAAGTGTACGATAAACAGTATTATCAAAGGTCAGCGCGGCGCAGCGGGCGAGTTGCGTGGAGGATTCAGTTTTGAAGACCGAATCGGCAGCATATATGCAAATAACAAATACGGAGTATACGGTACAATTTCTGATGCAGGTCAATACACATATGAACTAATTGACGTTGCAAGCGTAAGAGAAGTTACTCCCGGAAAGGCTCTAATCTACACGACACTTGACGATAATGTTCGCCGTGCATATGAAATAGAAATAATAAAAGCATCGGCGCAGCGTACCATGGATGATAAAGGTATGGTATTGCGTGTTACCGATAAGCGATTGCTTGAAAGTACCGGTGGCATAGTTCAAGGGATGAGCGGTAGCCCTATTGTGCAAAACGGGAAACTTGTCGGCGCAGTTACCCATGTGTTCGTAAACGACCCCACAAAGGGCTACGGAATTTACGCGCAATGGATGCTTGAAAATTGATATTAGTATATTTTGCGAAAAATACTCATATTGTTCAATATGAGTATTTTTTCTTATGTAAAAAACAAATGGCGCGATATATGTGACAATCTTTCTTGCAATTTACGGTATGTAATTGTAAGTGTTGTTTTTTTTGTCGTCGGTATTGCCGTAAGCCTTGCAATATACGGCAAAATATGCGGAAATTGGTGGTATTGCA
>JAMPHX010000102.1 GCA_023663205.1 Corallococcus sp.
CGGTGTTATGTTCGTCAGTCCCGAGACAACCCCCGGCGGCAAAGCGCTTAAATTCTATTCCAGCGTCAGACTCGATGTAAGAAAAGCCGACCAAGTTAAGGACGGTACAGATGTAATCGGTAACAGAACAAAGGTAAAGGTTGTTAAAAATAAAGTTGCGCCGCCTTTCAAGACTGCCGAATTTGAAATTATTTACGGCAAAGGCATATCTCAATCCGGTTGCATATTGGACCTCGCCGTTTCTAACAACCTTATTGAAAAGAGCGGGTCGTGGTTCAGTTACAACGGTGAAAAAATCGGTCAGGGAAAAGAAAACGTCAAAGTTTATCTCGAAACTCATCCCGATGTTATGGCGGAGTTGGAAAACAAAGTTCGCAAAATCTTGACACCCGCAGACGAAACTTCGCCAGTTGCGGAAAACGCCGAATAGCAATGCATAAAGGGTTTGGTTATCAAACCCTTTATTTTTTTACGTTATTTGCAATAATACATCTTGACATTTCGATATAAATTTATTAAAATATATGAGATACGGTATATTGTATCGTATTGAACAAAATTAGTATAAGGAGAAAAATGCAGTATGACGACATTGACGTTTTTCTTCCTTGCGGAACCCAATATTTTATTATGGCTTTTACCCCTAATTGTGGGCGTTGTTTGTTTGCTCGGGGGCACAGCCATCGGAATATTAGTTTATAAACATGATAGGGACAAAAAAATCGGCAAAGCCATGGCAGAAGCGGAATCTATTGTTGAAAAAGCACATGTCGAGGCAAAAGGGTTGAAAAAAGAAGCTATTTTGGAGGCAAGGGAAGAAACCCACAAAATGAAAGCGGAGCAGGAACGGCAAGCACGTGAACGCAACGCTGAACTAAACAAACAAGAACAAAAATTAGACCAAAGAGAATCAGCCTTGGATAAGCGCGAGGAAATTTTGCTTAAAAAACTTGACCAACTCGATGTTCAGCAAAAGCAACTTGCAAATCACCAAGCAGAAATTAACAAACGTCAGCAAGAAGTTGATAACGCTTTTAACCAAATGACCGAAGAACTTGAAAAAGTGGCAAGTTTGACTAAAGACGAAGCAAAACAACTTCTTATCAGTTCAATCGAAAGCGATGCCCGCAAAGACGCTGCAACAATTGTCCGTAAAATTGAGGCGGAAGCACGTGAAAACGGCGAAGCCAAGGCACGTGAAATTATCAGTATGGCTATTCAGCGTTGCGCAAGCGACCAAGTAAGCGAAACTACAATTACAACAATCCCGCTTCCGAACGATGAAATGAAGGGACGTTTGATTGGACGCGAAGGCCGAAACATTCGTGCTCTTGAAAACGCTACCGGTGTTGAATTGATTATAGACGATACCCCCGAGGTTGTAATTCTTTCGGGATTTGACCCTGTGCGTAGGCAAATTGCACGTATCGCCATAGAAAAACTGATTACAGACGGACGTATACATCCTGCACGCATTGAAGAAATGGTGGAGAAAGTTAAACGAGATATGGACATTACAATCAAAGATGCGGGCGAGGCAGCGTCTTTTGATTCCGGAGTGTTTGGATTGCATCCCGAACTAATCAAATTGCTGGGACGCTTGAAGTTTAGAACAAGTTACGGACAAAATGTATTGAATCATTCAGTTGAAACGTCCTATATCGCTGGAATAATGGCTACGGAACTCGGTTTGGATGTTAACTTGGCCAAGCGCGGTGCATTGCTTCATGACATCGGAAAGGCTGTAGACCAAGAAGTAGAGGGGACTCATATGCAAATCGGAGCCGACCTTGCACGAAAATACAAGGAAAGCAAAGAAGTTGTAAATTGTATTCTTTCACATCACGGAGATGTCGAACCGATGACAGTAGAGGCAGTTATTGTTGCAGCCGCAGATGCCGTATCGGGAGCAAGACCGGGCGCTCGCAGAGAATCCATTGAAAACTATGTTAAACGTCTTGAAAAATTGGAAGAAATTGCTAATTCGTTTACGGGCGTGCAAAAGTCTTATGCAGTACAAGCAGGCAGAGAAGTGCGCATAATTGTTAAACCAGAAGTTGTAAACGATGAAACCACTGTGTTGCTTGCCAAAGATATTGCAAAGAAAATAGAAAGCGAATTGGAATATCCGGGACAAATCAAAGTAAATGTCATACGCGAAATGCGCAGTGTGGAATTTGCAAAATAAATTGTTATTTAACAAACGACATCCTTCTAAACTTGAAGGATGTCTTATTTTTTGCATTCTTTTGCACTTATTTAAAATATAAAAACTACTTATAATATTGTACAGTAAACTTTAACATACAGTAATTATAAACAAATCAATTTTGCGTGCGAAATTCATAATGAATTTATATTTATTTAATGTAACCGCAACTTTTATCGAACTAACGGCGATAGGGGCAGATATTAGTCAGTTATTTTCTTCAACAATCTTTTGGTAGCGTTCAACTTCACCGCGCGCCATTTGGTCGCACAAGTTGTTCAATTCGTCATCCGAATGTCCTTTGACTTTTACAAATTCGACTCTGTGTTTATTTGTTTCATATAATAATGCTTTCCACAAATCAGAATTTTTGACATTGTCTTTAGACGATGTTTTCCAATTGTTTTTTTGCCAAATAACTATCCAATCTTTGTTGAATGCATCTGAAACATACTGAGAATCTGTATGTATTATGCAGTTGCAGGATTGATTTAGATTTCTGAGGGCTTGAATTACGGCAAACAATTCCATTCTGTTATTTGTAGTATTTTTGTCATAGCCGCTAACTTTTTTGATTTTGCCATTATAAATAAGTACGGCAGCCCAGCCGCCTATTCCGGGGTTGCCCGAGCACGCGCCATCTGTATATATTGTTACGGTTTTCATTATTTTTCCCAAATTTTGTAATCAAAATATTTGACTATTTATTGTTATTTCATTATAATTGTATTGTAGTTATTTTGTCAACTAAACAAAGGGGAGTGGCTCAACGGTAGAGTAGCGGTCTCCAAAACCGTAGGTTGCGTGTTCGAATCGCGTCTCCCCTGCCAACTTTTTTCACTTTTATCTTTCGCAGATAAAAGTGAATTTTTTATATGCGGATAGATAAATGATTAAAAGTACCGTTATTCGATTGAATTTATATAAATATAGCAGCAACAAATTCGTACAACAAAAATTTCTGTTGACTAACTTGCAATATTTACTATTTGGATGCCGTTACAATTTTATGTTTACAAATTTTGTTGTTTAGTTTAGTTGGGTGGCATAATAAATGTAATCATTCTTTTTAGCGGTATCGGTTACAAATCTTCTGTGACAAAAATACTACCGATAACAGAATGGAGAGGTAGACTTTGATTTCAACCGCAGACCTGTCAAAGTGAGGTAAATATTCCTGCTGCTTTTACTAACTAAAATAAATGTTATTTAGGTTAAAAGCAGTCAACCGCTTTCTTATCAATTTATTCGGATAATTTTATTTAGTTTAAACATATTTGATTATAAAAATCTAAGCAACTTGTATTTTTTTAAAGTTCAGCCACTTCACATTTGAAGGACTATTTAAATTAACAATTAAAATACATCGCAGAGAAAGTATATTTAATAATTTTGCGTGAGATTTGAGTAATTTTTGACAATAAAAAAGGTAAATTCGGATACGAATTTACCAATATTTTATTTGGAATACTTATCAACCAATTTGTTGAATATAAAAACTGCCAGCGGTAAAGACAAACCTATCACTGATGGAATAAATATTCTTGTAGCAACTAAGCCTATATCCGAGAACTTAATGTTCATTGCAATATTTATGCCAAATGATAATAAAACGACAACAATACCTGTTACAAGCGCTCCAATAAGCCATGTCTTGTAATGATAAACAGGTTTGTTTTGACGTGTTGGATTTGCAAGCATTGATATTGTTGCGGCTATGGGAGCCAATGCACACAATGCCAATACAATCAAATAAACACGCCAAGTGTCGGTCTTAATTGTTGCCAAACACATTATCGCGCAAACAAAAAATACCGCTAAAAACGTAAACCACGACGTCAAACAATATATTTTCTTGATGGGAAGTAAACTTTTGGGCTTGTAAATAGCGGTAGTGCGATTGTAAATTCTAAGACGCACGCCCTTCTTTGCCAAGTTGTCTGCAACATCTTCGAGAGCAAGCGGTCTGTCGGTAGTGTAACGCGAAATGTCTTCATATTGCTGCGGCGCATTTGAAAAATTTTCCATTTCCGTTAATTGGTCGCCTATGACATTCATTAAAACGTGTTGATAATTTGCTTCCTCATC
>JAMPHX010000103.1 GCA_023663205.1 Corallococcus sp.
GCAATCTTGTTTGCGCCTGCCGACTTCAATACTACGTCGAATTCGGTCTTTTCTTCCGCTGCGGGAGCGGCAGCCGCTGCTGCACCGCCTGCAACTGCTATGGGAGCAGCCGCGCTTACACCGAATTCTTCTTCGATGGCATGTACAAGTTCGTTGAGTTCCAATACGGAAAGAGCCTTAATCTCTTCAATAAATTTTTTTGTATCCATTGTTAATGTAATCTCCTATAATATTTTTGTTTAGTGTCAGACCGTATGCCGTCTGTCGCAATACCGAAACGTATTCGGCAAATGTGCTTACTCGCCCTTTTCCGCTACTGCGTTGAGTGCGACGGCAAGTCCTCTCATAGGTGCGGACAGTACCGATACCAACATAGCAAGCAAAGTTTCTTTGTTGGGAACTTTGGACATTGCGTCTACAATAGATGCGTCGGCAAATTTCTTGTCAAACATACCGCATTTTACTTGCATTGCGTTATACTTTTTGATTCCGTCGCAAGCAACTTTTGCAGGTGCAATTGCATCTTCGTGACCGAATGCAAATGCACTTGGTCCGTTGAGCGCTTCGTCAAACTCCGTATAACCGAGTTCGTTTAACGCTTTTCTGAACAATGTGTTTTTGAGAACTTTGTATTCAACGCCGTTCTTTCTGAATTCCGAACGAAATTCGGTATCCTGAGCAACCGTCAAACCTTTGTAATCGATAATTACAAATGATTGAGCATTTTGAATTTTCTCTTTAAGTTGCTCGACGGTTTCGCGTTTGGCTATCTGAGATGCGCTTAATTTGTGTTCGTGTGCCATTTTATCCTCCTTTTAATATTGAAATATTAAAAACCCTTGCACTTTTGCCGTACAAGGGTGAGAATACGTAAATTTACGTCCTATACTTCTTGTACCTCGGCAAGATTTACTTTTGCACTTGCTGTCCTAAGTAACAAAGGGGTTTTTATTTAGTTACGCTCTGTAAGCGACCTTGATGCCCGGTCCCATAGTCGTTGCGATTGCTACGCTTTTGAGGTATGTACCTTTGGCACTTGCGGGTTTTGCTTTGATTATTGCGTCCATTACGGTTGTGACGTTTTCAAGAAGTTTTTCTTTGCCGAAACTCTTTTTGCCGAAAATAACGTGGCAGATAGATTGTTTGTCTACACGGTACTCTACCTTACCTGCTTTTACATCGGTAATTGCTTTGGCAACGTCCATGGTGACGGTTCCGCTCTTGGGGTTGGGCATCAAGCCTTTGGGTCCTAAAACCTTACCCATACGTCCTACCAAACCCATCATATCGGGGGTGGTAATCATTACGTCGAAATCGAACCAGTTTTCCGTTTGGATTTTTTGGATATATTCTTCCGCGCCTACGTAATCGGCACCGGCAGCCTGAGCCTCGTCGGCTTTTGCGCCTTTGGCAATTACCAATACGCGAACCTTTTTGCCTGTACCGTTGGGCAATACTACAACGCCGCGAACCTGTTGGTCGGCGTGGCGGCTGTCAACGCCCAATTTTACGTGCAGTTCAAGCGTTTCGTCAAACTTGGCGGGAGCCGTATCGATGGCAAGTTGTATTGCATCTGCCATTTCGTATTGTTTGCCCGCTTCAATCTTTTTTAACGCGTCAATATACTTTTTTCCCATGACTCAAACCTCCTTAATCAACAACCGTAACGCCCATGCTGCGCGCGGTGCCGGCTATCATAGAACAAGCAGTTTCGAGTGATGCCGCATTGAGGTCTACCATTTTGAGTTTGGCAATTTCCTCTATTTGAGCCTTGGTTATCTTTGCCACTTTGGTTTTGTTGGGGACTGCGCTTCCGCTTTCGATTCCGCAAGCCTTCTTGATAAGTACCGGCGCGGGAGGCGTCTTTAATATAAACGTAAACGAGTGGTCTTGATATATCGTTACTATTACGGGTATTATAAGCCCCGCTTTGTCTGCGGTCTTGGCGTTGAATTCCTTGGTGAAACCCGGAATGTTGATGCCGTGGGGACCGAGAGCCGAACCTACCGGCGGAGCAGGTGTTGCTTTACCGGCGGGCAATTGCAGTTTTACTACCGCAGTTACTTTTTTTGCCATTGTATCCTCCTTGTGGTTTTAACGAAAACGGCTTTGCATTTTTGCCGCTTTCTCCCATAAATTGCGCAGTTACCCTTGCGCCTCGGGTATATCGCGCTATTCCTCTTCCGTGACGGCAAGAGTAGCGGGATTTGTTATTTTTTCTATCTGAATAAAATCCATATCGACAGATAACTCTCTGCCGAACATATTGAGGTTGACTTGCGCCTTTTGGTGAGGTTTGTCGATGCTTTTGATTACGCCGATAAGCCCTTCAAAAGGACCGCTTATTGCAGTGACGCTGTCGCCTACGCTCATATCGAAATCCACTACGTATTCTTCCAAACGCAAACGCTTTACTTCATCGTCGGAAAGACAGCACGCCTTGCCGTTAGGTCCGACAAAGCCTGTTACTCCGCGGGTGTTGGTTAGCATAAACCAAATTTGCGACGAATAAATAAGTTTGACAAAAACATAGCAGGGCATAACTTTGGCTTCATATGCCTTCTTTTTGCCGTTGCGGTCTTCGATTACCGTTTCGGTGGGTATCTTGATATCGACTATTACATCTTGAAGATTGTTGTTTTCTATCAACTGTTCAAGGCTTGTCTTTACCATATTTTCATACCCCGAATAGGTATGAAGTATATACCACCTGTATTCCGTTTCGCTGTTAATTCCGCTCATCGGTCTACGCCCCTTTGGGCAAACTGATGAGAAGCCACGTGAACAGGTAGTCGAAACCTACTACAATAACCGAAAAGAACACTACAACAAGCAGTACTATGCCCAAGTTTTTCATTACGGTTTTGAAGTTAGGCCACGTAACTTTTTTGAGTTCGCTCCAACTCTGTTTGAAGAAACGTCCGAGTCTTACAAAGGGATTGGGTTTCTTTACTTTTTCCTGTGCCATTGTATGCTCCTTATTTCGCTTCTTTGTGCGCAGTGTGCTTTTTGCAGAATCTGCAGTATTTGTTGTACTCTAATCTTTCGGTAGTATTTTTACTGTTTTTGTAAGTGTCGTAATTGCGTTGTTTGCACTCGGTGCAAGCAAGAACTACCTTGACTCTGTTACCTTTCTTTGCTGCCATGATGACTCACTCCTGTATCTTTATGTGTATTTAAACGCTTTGCAGTAAAGTGCAAATACCCGATTTTTACACGCAAAAAATTACACCCCTTATATGAGCGCTTAATCATATTATCACACATTGACAAACGTGTCAACCGTATTTGAAACATTTACGCAAGGCAAAAGCAATAATTTAGTTTTGGCAAGGAGTCACTGCATGCATACAAGAGGAATCGTTATTGACAAACAAATACCGCAATGATACTATAATAGTAAGAGGGAAATTATGATTGTAGCAATAATACTCGGCAACAGAATGAACAATGACGGTACGCCTTCGCAACTGATGAACCAAAGGCTTGAACTTGCCGTAAAACTTGACGGCGAACGGCATTTGGACAAAATAATAGTTTCGGGCGGGATTGCAAACAAAAATGCAGGAATAGCCGAAGCCGACGTAATGAGAAAAAGCCTTATTATGCGCGGAATGGACGGCGACAAAATAATTGCCGAAAACAAAAGCCGCACCACCAAGGAAAACGCAAAGTTTTCCGTACCCATTGCACTGCAACTTAATGCCGACGAAATAATTATCTGCACCACACCCGAGCATATGCACAGAAAATACCTTAATCCCGTAAAACTGTTTGAAAAGCAACTGCGCGGACACAACGTAAAATTGACGTCTTACTGTCGCTAACATAATAAACTCGGCATTTGGCAAATAAGTTATTGTATCAAACAATAGATACGTTACGGTTATTTTGTATTATTGCCGTTTTTGCACAAAGCAACACGAAGTTGTAGCATAATCGAAAATACCACAAAAGCCACAAAGTGCCGCTATTGCCGAAAATTTACCCTGCGCAAATGCCGCGCTGCATTACAGCATTGTCGTAAACCCGCGTTTGTGCTTTGGGTTACACTTGGCGCAAAATTCTGTTGTTCCGTTTACAATGGTTGCTCCGCTTCTCTACCCGCTTTTAGTAATGCCGTCGGTGACATTTTGTCGGCAGAAACGACGGAAAACAAAGTCCGCTGTCGGTTTGTACCGATACAGGACTGTAAAATAACAACTTTTGTTGACACAGAGTTAACAAACGACAATACATAATATTT
>JAMPHX010000104.1 GCA_023663205.1 Corallococcus sp.
GGGCTTGCCCGTGTGACGGCGATAGAACTTTTGGTCGTATTTTTTACCCGTTAACACTGCTTTGTCGCAGTTTAACACTATTACAAAATCACCCGTATCGACGTGAGGCGTAAACGTGGGTTTGTTTTTCCCGCGGAGCACTGCCGCAACTTGACTTGCAAGTCTTCCCAGAGGCATACCCGTTGCGTCGACAACGTACCATTTTCTTTCAACGGCTTCTTTTTTAGCCATAAAAGTTTTCATTGTAAATCTCCTTCAAATTTAAGTTCGTTTGCTGTTCACGGTTGAACAATTACCGCCAGTGGAATGCGGTTTAGGCGCCGCAGAGCTTAAAATACGACACCGAATTATTCACAGCCCTACAATTATACAAAACACCCCCGCCATTGTCAAGCGAAACACAGCAAATTTACAGCCGAATCGATACTGAATTTTGCTTGCGTCACGGCGGTTAGTTATTCGGCACGCATAGAGGGAGCAAATTTTTGCTCCCTCTATGCAGGTTAGGCGATTTATATTTCATAATGTATGACAAAACCTTCAATTACTACACCCGAATAAAGCAAATCAAAAATACATAGTCGTATGAGCGGCGTGTTGTATACTGGCTATTAGATATGATTAGTTGTAGTTAAGTGTACTTACAAGACCTACGGTAACTTTGGAAGAAAACAAATCGTAATTTTTGCCAGATACTGCCAAAGTTTCAAGAGTACCGAATGTCGAACCCATTCCGCCCATACTTGGATTTTATCATCAGTTCGTCGAAACACGCCGCAGACTTTTGACACTTTGTCACACGGTATTGAATTGCCGCAAAGTCCGAGATGACGAAAAATCGAACTATGCCTTATCGAAGCCATTGACATTTGCGACAAAAAGTATTGCTCTGCAATAATTTTATTCGATAGCGCTTCTGCTTATGCAAAAAATACTTGCGGAGATGATTGGGTACGGCGTTATCAATAGTACACCTTTTCCAAAGTCAAACCTTTGGCAGGCAAAGTTTTGCCGCTGCGTTTGAGGCGACAGCACAACATTTCCGCAACCTGTTCCGCCGTGATTTTGCCCAATCCGACGTTTACAAGCGTTCCGCACATAATGCGTACCATATTGTACAAAAACGCGTTGCCGTTTATCACGATATCCAGCAAGTTTCCGTCTGCTTGTATGTCCACGCTGTTTATTGTTCTGACCGTTCCCTTCAAATTGCTGCCCGTACTTTGAAATGCAGCAAAGTCGTGTTCGCCCACAAAACAATCTGCCGCCCGACGCATTTTGTCAATATCGAGGGGTTTGTATATTTGCGTTCTGAATACGTCAAGCGTCGGCATACGCGTAGCGCTGACGTACAAACGGTAACGGTAAGTTTTGCCCACTGCCGAAAACCTTGCGTCAAAGTCGTCGTCGACGTATTCCGCACCCGTTACGGAAATGTCGTTTGGAAGCGACAGGTTTACTCCCAAACACAGTTTAAACAAATTTATCTTTTTGTCTATGTCGAAATGCACTACCTGCCCAGTTGCATGAACTCCTGCGTCGGTACGTCCCGCAGCGTACACGCGCACAGACCTGCCTCCCAAAAACTTGCCGAGAGCGTATTCCAATTTGTCCTGTACTGTGTTGCCTCCCTTTTGGCTTTGCCAGCCGTTATATACCGTACCGATGTATTCTACCGTAAGTTTTACCCTCATATGCGCCTCACAGATACAGCCACGGAAGCGCTACCGACCAACTTTCGCTCATTGCAAAAAGCGTAAATACCGCTCCGAAAAACACCGCTGTCACAATGCAGGCGACTAAATCGCGCCAACCGAATTTCATAAGCCGCAGTTGCGTACGCTTGTTTGAACCTTGATAACAGCGGCTGTTCATTGCAAAAGCAAGTTCGTCCGCCCTGCGGAAACTGCTGACCAGCAGCGGAATAAGTATTGGAATAAACGCTTTGGCGCGTTTGATAAGTCCGCCCGTATCGAAATCGGCTCCGCGAGCCTTTTGCGCGCGTATTATTCTGTCCGTTTCTTCAATCAAACTGGGTATAAGCGAAAGCGCCAAACTCATAATAAGCGCAATTACGTGAACGGGAATCTTTATCCAAGTGAGAGGTTTGAGCAAACTTTCTATTGCGTGAGTAAGGTCTACGGGCGTCGTTGTCAGCGTCAAAAGACTTGCTCCGCATATTAGATACGCAAGCCTGAGCATAAGTTTGGACGCGCTGAAAAGACCCTCTTTGTATATGGCAAAAATCCACCACTCGCACAGCAAGTTTTCCGGTTCGCCTTTGGTTATGAATATATTGAGCACCGCCGTAAACAACAGCAAAAACAGTATGCCTTTGAGCGACTTTAAGATGCTTTTGAACGGCACTTTGGAAAATCCTATCGCAAACGCCAAAAACAGCGTAATCCAAGCAAACCCTACATAACTCGTCACGAAAAATATTCCCACCATAAACAGTATGTTGATGAGTATTTTTACCCGCGCGTCCATTTTGTGAACAAAAGATTCCGCAGGATAATACTGTCCGAAAGTTACGTCCCTAAACATTTTTGTCCACCCCGAGGCGCTGTATTTCGCGCAGAACCTCGTCTACGGTACGCGGATTTCCCTGCAAAACGCAGCCCGCGCGCCTTAGACAATTGGTGATTTGCGCCATATACGGCACTTCCAAATTCATCGAAACCATATCCGTTTCGTCGGAAAACAGTTGTTCGGGCGAGCAGTCCTTATACAGTTTGCCTTCCTTGAAAACTATTATTCTGTCGGCGTTTTCGTACACTTCGTTCATATCGTGCGACACCATTATTACCGTAATGCCTTCCGATTTGTTAAGACTTTTTACAAGTTGCAATATTTCCCGTTTGCCTTCGGGGTCGAGCCCCGCCGTAGGTTCGTCCAATACAAGCACTTGCGGATGCATAGACAACACTCCCGCAAGCGCGACGCGCCGTTTTTCGCCGCCCGACAAATCAAACGGCGACTTTGATTTGACTGCCTGATAATCCATCCCGACTATTTCCAAAGCGGTTTTGACGCGTTCGGCGGTTTCCTCTTTGCTTATTCCCAAATTTTTGGGTCCGAACCCCACGTCAGCCTCCACCGTATCGGCAAAAAGTTGGTACTCGGGATACTGAAATACCATCCCTACCGAACCACGCAATTTTTTCAGGTCGACTCTCTTTTCGTGCAGAGCAATGCCGTTTACCGTAAGTTTACCTTCCTGCAACCGTATAAGCGCATTCAGGTGCTGTAAAAACGTGGTTTTTCCGCTGCCGGTATGACCTACGACGGCAACAAATTTGCCGTCGTCTATTTGCAGATTGATGTTGTCAAGCGCCTTTTTGGCAAAGGGCGTCTTGGGATTGTAAGTAAAACTCAATCCTTCAGCAACAATCGGCATACAGCCCCTCCCAGTTCCGCAGCGTTTACCGTTTGAGGGTCGACTTCCCACCCTGCGGCATATAGTTTTTGTGCCAATTCCAATGTGCGCGGTATTCGCAACTTGGAGTTTTCTATCAAATCTCTTTGCAAAAAAATGTCCATAGGCGCGCCTTGCGCAACCACTTTGCCCTCGGACATAACTATTATTTTGTCAGCGTCAAGCGCTTCTTCCATAAAGTGCGTAATAAGTATTACCGTCATGCCCTGACCGTTCAATTGGTGTGCGACGGCAAGCACTTCTTTGCGTCCCTGCGGGTCGAGCATTGCCGTAGACTCGTCAAGCACAAGCACTTTGGGACGTATGGCAAGTGCTCCGGCTATTGCTATACGCTGCTTTTGTCCTCCCGAAAGTTTGTGCGGAGTGCGCTTGGCGTATTCCGACATATTTACCTGTTTGAGCGCGGTAGATACGCGTTCTATCATTTCGTCGCGCGGTATTGCAAGATTTTCCGGACCGAATGCCACGTCCTCCTCTACTATGCTTGCAACCATTTGATTGTCGGGATTCTGAAATACCATACCGACGTTTTTGCGTATTTCATATACGTTTTTGCCGTCGGATGTGTCCATTCCGAGCGCGTAAACTTTGCCGCTTTGCGGAAGAAGCAGCGCGTTAAGCATCTTTGCAAGAGTGCTTTTGCCGCACCCGTTGTGTCCTACAAGCGCGACAAACTGCCCTTCTTCTATTTGAAGGGATACGTTGTCGACGGCAACGGCTCTTGACGAACCGCCCTCCTCATCGTAAACTTTGTACGCATATGTGGCGTTTTCTACCGAAATTATTGC
>JAMPHX010000105.1 GCA_023663205.1 Corallococcus sp.
GGAATTACAAGTTCGCCCGTCAGTTCTTTGCCGTCTATATATAGCGTTCTGCCGTCGGACATTATGTAATTAAGCCCGGATATTCCGCACCAATTTGCAACGTCGTCCGTGTAAATACCGGTCAATCCACTGCAGCCGTAGAACGCATCAATACCTATACCGGTAACTCCGCTGCCGATTGTTACGCTTGTCAAGGTGCTGCAACCTCTAAACGCGTACTTGTCGATATAACCGCTTGTTAGGACAACGGTTTTAAGCGCGCTGTTTTTGATAGACGATATTGCTTTTGCGGGCATTGTAGCCGTTTCTATCGGGCAACCGCTAAACGTGTTAGAGCCGACATTCGTTACACTGTCGGGAATTGTTACGGTTGTCAATCCGCTGCAACCGTAGAATGCATCAATACCTATACCGGTAACTCCGCTGCCGATTGTTACGCTTGTTAATCCACGGCAACCGCGGAAAGCGTAACCGGGGATTTCGGTTACACTGTCGGGAATTACAAGTTCGCCCGTCAGTTCTTTGCCGTCTATATATAGCGTTCTGCCGTCGGACATTATGTAATCAAGTCCGAATATGCCACACCAACTTGCAACATCGCCGGTATAGGAAATACTCGTCAACGTACTGCAATCATTGAATGCAAAACCGCCGATACTCTTGACGGTATTAGGAATTGTTACGCTTGTTAATCCACGGCAACCGCGGAATGCGTAAACGGCAATACTTGTTACACCGTCCGGAATTACAAGTTCGCCCGTCAGTTCTTTGCCGTCTATATATAGCGTTCTGCCGTCGGACATTATGTAATTAAGCCCGGATATTCCGCACCAATTTGCAACGTCGTCCGTGTAAATACCGGTCAATCCACTGCAGCCGTAGAACGCATCAATACCTATACCGGTAACTCCGCTGCCGATTGTTACGCTTGTCAAGGTGCTGCAACCGCTAAACGCGTACTCGTCGATATAACCGCTTGTTATTTCTACCGTCTTCAATGCGTTGTTCTTTACGTATTCTGTGGCGCTTCCGGGTATTTTAGCCGTTTCTATCGAGCAACCGCCGAAAGTATTGCGACCGATACCGCCGTTGACCTTTATGTCGTCGGGGATTGTTACGTCGGTTATGCCACAGTTGTAGAATGCAAAATCGGGCAACTCCTTTACGCCGTCGGGGATGACGAGTTTGCCCTCGATCGGTTGGTTTTGTATCGTCAGCGTTCTATCGCTCGTGCCGCACTTCATTAAGCGTTCCAAGCCTTGAATTGCGCACCAGTCGGCAAGCGTACCTTTGAACTCGATATGCGTCAAACTGTCACAGCCATTGAAACTAGAATTTATAACCGTGACGTTTTTGCCGAAGGTTATATTTTTCAAATTGTTACAACCATTAAGTGCTAGCCAAATAATCGTTACTCCGTCGCCCAGCGTCACGCTTTCGATATTGCCGCATCCATAGTCCCTGCCAAAGTAATCGACAGACCCGCCGATAATTGTAACGTCTTTGAGAGTAGCGGGGACGTCGCCGGCTTCGCCGAAATTATAATTAAAGTAACTTTTGTAATCATAAGCGGTGCAGTATCTGTCGTTGTACTCGCCCGCGCCTACAAACTGCAGAGTGATACTTTGCAGATTGCTGCAGCCGTAGAATACCGCCCAACCGACGGTTTTAACGTTTGCGGGTATCGACAGACTTGTAAACGCGCATTGCTGAAAAGCATAACTGGCTATCACTTCTAATTCGTCTCCGAAAATCACACTGCCGAGATTGGTACAGCCCGTAAAAGCGTCGCCGCCGATAACCTTGACGCCGCTGAAATTGACGTACGTCAACGTCGTGCAATTTTTGAACGCGCCTTTGCCCACGCGAGCATAATAATCGCCTTTCTTGACGAATTCTATCCCGCCTATGACAGTAACGGGTTTGCCGTTGTACCGCAAAGAGCCGAAAGAAAGTTCCGTCCACCCGTCGCCTTTTACAAGCGTGTACGACTGTTCGTCGTCGTTTAGTTGCGTTTTGAACGTATAGCCGGCATTTTCGAGTTTGCCGCAGTTCGGACAAACCTGATCCGTTTCCCGCGCCGCGGCATAATATACGATTGTATCGTTATAACTGTGATCGGCGAAGTCCGTTTCGGTCTGAGCCTTTATGACCGTATTACAATCTTTGCAATGACTGCCTTCCGTCAAGCCCTTTGCAGAGCAGGTCGCAGGGACGGCAGGATCCGTAACTGGCGTGTGCGGAATTGTCGGCAACATAGTACGATAATTTTCAAGCAGCAATGCCAAATCACCTCTTTTAATTAGATCCTCCAAATCGCCGTATATATCCAATCTGCCGAGAACTTTACCGTAATTTTCCTCGGTTCCGCTCAGTACGGTTCCGCAAATTCCGTCTCTATATCCCGAAGGATCTTTGATTGTAGAACCGCATATTAAAACGTTTAGGTCATAGCCTTGCTCCGTGCAAGTGGCTTCTTTGCGGTCGTTGACAGGATATAAATGTTTGTCGTGAGCACAGGTTTCCGAAGGCTTATCCGGAACGTCGGGTTTTTCGGGATTTGACGGTTTTTGCGGCGTACCTTTGACGTAAATAACAGTAATCGATAAACCTTGATTATTATTATCGGTAATCGAAATAGAATTTTCGGTCACGTAAATTACGCTCGTTTGCCTGTTTATCGTTATCGAAACGGCGTTACCGTTTTGCGCATATGTGCCGATTACTATTGTCCCTCTGCTTACGGCGTTGCAAATTCCTTCCGCGCCGAAAATAATGTAATCGCCCTTCATTTGCTCTTGGGCTTCGGCTTTTATTTGGGCGGCATAATCTGCCATTTCCTCGTTTTCGACCGTGATTTCGACTCTGTCGAATACAAACGTTTTGCCCGTGACGGACAGCGGATCCGATTTACCGCTGTTACAAGCCGTAAGACCGACCACGCAGAACAAAGCGCAGACGAGCGAAAGAATAATGAGTGTTGCTTTTCGTTTCATACAGAAACCCTCCCGAAATAAAAAAGTGCGCCAACCGAAATCAGCGCACGAAAAACGCAAACTCCGATTGTCGCTACACAATTACTACGTTGTACGGGATACATTCCAATACACACATAAATGGAATTCGCATTTTTGCCAAATTCTATCTGTGTTATATTGAAATGCTTTTTTTTATAAAACTAAAAAACCCGTACGCCTCCTAGTTAGGGTGTAGTAATTATGTAGCGTAACTAATATAGCATATTCACACCTTTTTTGCAAGCGTAACGGTATAGCAAACGATAAAATTTCAAACATAAACAATAATAATGTTTTAAGACATTCTGCCTTTACTGATACCCAACATAATTTTTTTTCTTGAAATTTACGAAATGCTGTTGTATTTTTCGTAAAATTGTGCTATAATAATTACAGCAAATAATATAATGCAGTATGGAGGTACAGTATGAATATTAAACCCATTTCGGATTTACGCAACTACACGACCGTGCTAAAAGATTGTAGAACGGACGCACCGGTGTTCTTGACAAAAAACGGACGCGGAAGATACGTTATAATGGATGCCGAGCAGTACGATACTATTATGGCGGAAATGCGCCTTATGGGAAAAATAATTAAATCGGAACAGCGCATCGAAAACGGTGAGCCGTATATGGACCTTGCGGAGTTAAAAGCAAAACTCGGAGTGTGACATGAAAAAGTTAAAAATCAACCCGCAGGTTTACGACGATTTATTGGATATTAAAGAAACGATTGCAGAGGACAGCCCCGAACAGGCGGAAAAAGTAATCACACATATTTTACACGATATGGAGCGGCTTATAGACTTTCCCCAAAGCGGAAACAAATTAAGCAATAAAATACACTTTGACGTTAAATATCGGTATATCATTACATATTCGTATGCAACCGTTTACTACATAGACGGCGACGCAGTAATAGTTACTACCGTTTTACATTTGGCGCGAGATTTTTCCGCAATCAAATTTTCAGACTGATCGTTGTCTAATGTTTATTAAAATTCACTGTTAAAAACACAAAAACAGGGCGAATGGTCGTTAGGCGTGTGCCTGTCTTGAAAACAAGCGCGCCGCTGCGCGGCGCGGACAGGCACACGCCTAACCTGACAAACCGAACTAACAAACTAACCCATTGGGTAACGCAAAAGCGGCGGCGGAAATACGGCGGCACGCGCAGGCTTTCCGTGTCC
>JAMPHX010000106.1 GCA_023663205.1 Corallococcus sp.
CAATGCTTCCTCGTTTTCGCCATCACGGGCAAGTTTGAGCGCAACGTCGAAATATGTTTTGCTATCCAATTTGGTTTTCATTTGAGTCCCGTAGCGAAAAGTTGTTCTATCTGTTCTTTGTCATACCGATACTTTTTGTTGCAAAAATGACATTGCACTTCCACGTATCCCATTTCGTTACAAATATTAACGGCTTCTTGCTCTCCGATTGATTTTATTACCTGCCTTATGCGTCTGTCGCTGCAATTGCATTTATATCGGCAGACGCCTTCTTGTATGATTTCAAAGTTTCGATAGGAAGCAAAAAACTTTTCCACAACTTGACGAGCACTGTTTCCGTCAAACTGATAACTCATCTCGTCCATAGCGTACAGCGTAGTTTCAACATCGTAAAGCAATTTGTCGTTGCAATGCGGCAATACCTGAACAAAAACACCGCCGCCTGCCTTGCATTTACCGTTTTTTAGATTGAGTCCGATAGTCAAAGCACACGGCTGCTGTTCGCTTGTGACAAAATAGTTTGCAAAATCTTCTGCGATTTCACCTGAAAGCAACGCCGATGTCCCCACATACGGTTGTTTGAGACCGATGTCCTTGACTACCGTTATTTTGCCGTTGTTGCCTACGGCTCGCGCAACGTCAAGCGAACCGTTTGACTTGAACATATTTTCCGTATGCGGATTTGCAACAGTGCCTTTTACGTTTCCCTTGGCATCGCTGCAAGCGGTCAAGGTTCCGAGCACTCCTCCGCCGTTGACCGAAACTGACATATAGTCTTTAGGATTTTTGAGTTGCTTGCCCATAAGCGCGGCAACCGTTAGCGTTCTGCCCAACGCCTCCGCCGCCACCGGCGACAAATCCAACAAAACTATCGCTTTGCTGACAATCGATTTGCTGTCTACCGCCGAAATAACGATTTGATTGTCTATTGTAGCCCTAACGTAATTGTACTTCATATTTTCTCCTTGATACAACAAAATGTTGCGCGCTGCGTCGTATCGGTAATCTGTTTATCTTTGTTGTATTCGTCGCACGTATTTACGGAAAAACCGCAAGATTTAAGTTGCTGTTCCAATTGGAGTATATCGTGAATATACTGAATGTGCCTTTCGTCCCCTCGCGTGTAGCGCCCGTCTGCAGCGCGTTTGAATACCGTCACATCCATTTGCACTTTGTTGCGGTCAAGTTTGTTCGTCCACAAACAGGTAGCGTCGTCATCATCGACATAAAACACATTGTCTGCTACAATGCTTCTAAGTTTATATGCCGTAGATATATCGAAAATAAATACTCCCCCGTCATTTAAACAAGCGTAAACATCGCAAAATAACTTTTGCGTTTCGCCGTCGGTAAGATAATTTACGCCGTCGTTGATACACGTTGCAAAATCAATTGGGGCGGGGATATTCAATCTGCGAATATCTTGCAGAACATATCGACATTTACCGCCTTTTCTTACAGCCTCGTCCAACATTTGCGGATTGCTATCCATGCCCACAACCGAATAACCTGCCTTTGCAAGTAAGCGCGTCATTTTTCCCGTACCGCAAGCAAGGTCAGCGCCTTTTGCGGCATTTGTGCAAGACAGGTAAAAATCAACATACTGCGACCACATATTGTAGTCGCAGTCGTCAGACGTAAACAATTCGTAAAAATGTGCAAGGGTGCTGTATGCATTCATAGTTTTGTCCTTATACAATTAACCGCGCTTATCGCGCGGTTGAAAACTTGTATATCATTGCTGACTTTGCGGTGCCTGCGGCGTCGGAAGAGTTTGCTTTGTTTCGCCTTTTTTGTTTACGGGCACAGGATGGAACAATGCAAATATCTTCATCATATGCGTTTGCCAAACAAACGGGAAATAGAAGAAACCTACCAACATCATAAACATAAGAACCAACATCTGTAACATACTCGATGCAAGCAACGCAATACCGACAGGGAGCAGGAATACAATCATTCTGACAATGTGAGGCAAAATATTGAGCCACAGCATATGCCAACTATCGGCAAGACTTTGTTTGACGGATTGTTTGTAAGTAACCGTAATCGAGCACAGAACAAACAAGTACATTGTTACGAGGAACGCTATAACCGCGAACAAAATCATCAAAATAATCGTAGCCCAAAGCGGCAACGCAGCCGACGCCCACCAATAAAACTCAACACACCCGTAAACCATTGCGGAAATAATTACAGATGAAACGGCAGCATATCCCAAATTGGATTTGATTCCTCGCCAAAAACACGGGAAAACCTTTATATTACCTGTCCAAAACGCATCGCGTATAATTGCAAATCCGCCGCTGAGCATAAAGCACAAAAGTATACCGGTAAGTGCGGTAATCCACGCTATTGTGTGATTGAGTTCCGCAACGCGTGCCGTAAAGTAATCTGCAACACCGAACCACACTCCGCCGCCTTGTCCGAAAGTACCGTAATACGGCAAAGTTCCAAGCAAATTGGCTGCGCGCGTCTGACCGTAATACATCGTCGCAACCATCGGCGCACAAAATACCAACATCAATATGTTGGTAAGAAACATCTTCAAAAAACTGTTTCTGTACAATACTTTAAAAAATCCCCAAGTGCTAAGTCTGTTTAACCTTTTGGTTAAATGTTCGCACCGCTCGTTTTCCAATTTGATTTTACCGTTAGCCATGTCATTCTCCGAATATCGATTGTCGAGCATATTTAACCCGACTTTAAACAGTATAGCAAATATATACGTTTTTTTCAAATATATTTCGGCTACTTTGACAAAAAACTTTTGTCATCTGCGTAATATATATCAACGATTTAGGCAAAAAGGAGAATATTTTGAAGAAAATCGCTATAATCGGGGCAACCGG
Organism: Corallococcus sp.; assembly: GCA_023663205.1. Lineage (GTDB taxonomy): Bacteria > Bacillota > Clostridia > Christensenellales > CAG-314 > RGIG5495. The sequence goes on from JAMPHX010000106.1 coordinate 2,853, forward strand.
ACTTGTGGGAAGGAAACTGCTGTCCGTACTCGAACGCAACAACTTCCAAGCGGAATACACGCTGTTCGGCAGTTCTGCAAGCGCAGGCGAAAAACTGGATTTTATGCACAAAGAACACACCGTTCTGCCGACAAATAAAATATCCGAGCGCAAATTCGATTACGCAATGATGATGTCCTCTGCAGATGTTGCCAAGGAATATGCACCCGTGCTGATAGCAAACGGAACAACTTGCATAGATAACAGCAGCGCATACAGAAACAAACCGGATGTTCCGCTTGTCGTCGATTCGATAAATGGACATCTTGTCAAAAACAGCAACCTTATTGCTAATCCCAATTGCACTACAATACAAGTCGTAACGGTGCTGAACGCGTTGAAAGATTACGGGCTCAAACGCATTGTAGTTTCCACTTACCAATCCGTTTCAGGCGCGGGCAAGGCGGCGCTTGACGACCTTAAACTGAACTTATCATACGGAAATCTGCGCGGAAGCCTGCATCCCCTAAGCGACAACATTGTCCCGCAAATAGACGATTTCGAGGCAAACGGTTACACAAAGGAAGAAATGAAAATGGTAAACGAGTGTCGCAAAATACTGTCGCTTCCAAATCTTGCAGTTACCTGCACCGCAGTGCGCGTGCCTGTGACGGTAGGTCATGCCGCACATATCAACATACAGTTTAATAAGGATTTTAAATTGTCGGATGTCAAACAAAAACTTCAAAATGCAAAAAACGTCGTCATTGCCGACGATACAGAGCACAACATTTACCCCATGCCCATCATTGCAAGGGGCACTCCGTATGTTTATGTCGGCAGAATACGCGAAGATTTGTCGTGCCAAAACGCCATAGAATGTTTTGTAGTAGCAGACAATTTACTTCGCGGAGCAAGTTACAATGCCTACGAAATATTGGTAAGAGCGGTAAATGCAAATGACTGAGGACAAATTTAAGATATTTTCCGCCATGATAACGCCTTATGCCAATGGCAATGTCGACTACGATTGTTTGTCTGCACTGCTCGAAAAGCAAAAAAACAGCGATATATACGGCATCGTATCCCTCGGAACAACCGCAGAGCCGACATTACTGAACCGTGAAGAAAAAAAACGAATAACAGCACTTACCGTTTCCAAACTTAAAGGCGCAAAACGTATTGCCGTAGGCATCGGAACGTGCAGTACGACACAAACCGTGGAAAACGCTTTGACCGCAACCGATTTCGGCGCGGATTTGCTGTTGGTTGTGATGCCGTATTACACAAAATCCACTACATACGGTTTGCTTAAACATTTTGAAACTATTTCAAAAGCAACCGATTTGCCGCTGATACCTTACAATGTTCCTTCGC
>JAMPHX010000107.1 GCA_023663205.1 Corallococcus sp.
TGACAAATTTCGGCTATTTGCTCTACGCTTTCTGGCATACCGCGTTCAATCCACATTGCTGCAATATTTTGAATTGCCCCGTTCCACATTGCCCGACGGTATATTATTTCCGAATTTGTTTTGCCGTCGGTAAGTACTTTGTTTATGTGGCGCAGATATAGTATTTGAAAGTCGGTTTTTAGCATCAAGGCAAAAAAGTCCAAATTTTCCTTCACCGTTTCAAAAAAGCCTTTGTACCATTCTATGCCCTCTTGTCTAAATGGATTTCCGAATTTGCGAATAATATCGTAATTTAATTCCAATACGATTTTTTTGTATACGTTATCTTTGGTTTCAAAGTTTTTGTAAAATGCGGTTCGCGAAATGCCTGCTTTTTTACACAAATCCGAAACGGAGATATCGTTGTAGTTATTTGTTTTCATAAGTATCAATAAGGCTTTACAAACGCTTTGAGTTGTAAGGTCGTGTAATTCTTTATTGTGGTTTTTCAAGCCGGATACGTTTCTTAGACTATACATTACAAATTACTCCTTTTTGTTAACACTGTATAAATTTTTAGTATTTGCGTTGATATTTTGCCGGTTATTTGTTATACTTATACTGTGATTACATTTGTAAACAACGTAAAATTATATTAAATAGCAAACAATATGTCAACATTTATGTTAACATATAATAGGAAAATAATGATAAAAGTTTTTGTTGACTCTGCAAGCAGCATTAAAAAGGAAGAACAGCAGGCATTGGATGTGCAATTGATTCCTTTGCGTATTTTACTTGGAGAGGAAGAATATCTTGACGGAGTAGATTTGTCGTATGAGCGTTTTTATGACTTTTTGATAAAGGAAAAAGGTTTTCCAAAAACATCTTTACCGGATTTGGATTGGGTGAAGGAGAAAGTCGAGCATTGCGTTTCGGAAGGGGATGAGGTGATAGTATTGACATTGTCCTCTGAGATTTCCGGTACATACAACGCGTTGCAAATGCTTTTTGAAAATAACGATAAAGTCAGAGTAATAGATTCGCGTACGGTAGTGGGAGGAATGAGGTTTTTGGTAATGGAAATAAACAAATACCGCCATTGCTCTTTGGATGAGATAGAAATGCACGTCAAACAACTTATACCTCGGTTAAAGTTGGTTGCAATTCCCGAAACCCTCGCGTATTTGCTGCGTGGAGGCAGAATGACAAAAAAGCAGTGGCTTGTCGGCAATATGTTAAACATCAAACCGATAATATCTATTTGCGACGGAAAAGTTGCCGTTATTGACAAAAAGATTGGTTTGATGGGCGGTATGAAATATATGGCTGCAGCGTTGGAAAAATTCGGCGTTGACGAGCAATACGGAATAATTGCAAGTTATACATATAATAAAGATAATTTGGAAAAGGCTTTATCTTTTGTAACACCGCAATGCAAAGAGCAAATATTAGTTTACGATGATATTTGTTCTGTAATCTCTTGCCATTGGGGACCGAATGCCATAGGCTATTTCTTTGTGGCAAAGAACATTTAAGTAAAGAGTACATACATAAATTCTATAACTTTTTATTTTCGTCATTGCAAATTACAAGGAGAAATGCTGTATGAAGATTGCAATAGTTACAGGTGCCTCAAATGGTATGGGCAAGGAGTTTGCTCTTAAATTGGATGCACTCGGTTTGGATGAAATTTGGGGTGTTGGACTTGAAGCAAATCTGCTTGAAGAAACGTCACGTCTTATGAAAACACATTTAAGACAGTTTGCAGTAGATTTGACTAAAGACGGAATAGAAATCATTCGTGCGGCGCTTGAAGAATATAATCCGGATATCAAATGGCTTGTCAATGCAAGCGGATTTGGAAAATTCGGACGATATGACGAAATACCTGTTGAACAAAGTACAAATATGGTTAGGCTAAATTGCGAAGCATTAGTTGCTATGACCGAATACTGTTTGCCGTATATGTCGTCAGGCGCTAAGATAGCGGAGTTCAGTTCTGTTGCTGCGTTTCAACCTACGCCGTATCAAAATGTTTATGCTGCAACAAAAGCGTTTGTTTACAGTTATTCCAGAGCGTTAAATGTGGAATTAAGACCGCGTAATATAAGTGTATGCGCAGTTTGTCCGTTTTGGACAAAAACGGCATTTTTCGATAGAGCAGAGCGTGCATCCGGCAATGTTGTAATTAAGTTTGCCGCAATGTATGATGCGAAAGATGTAGTAAATAAGGCATACAAAGATATAATAAAGGGTAAGGACGTTTCTATTTGCGGCTTTATTGCTCGAAGTCAAGTAAGAATGGTTCGTATTTTCCCAACCAAAATGGTTATGAAAACTTGGGTAAAACAACAGAAATTTAACAAAAGATACAAATAATTTGAATTTTTGATGCGACGGTTTAATTGATAGATTTTTGATGAACAACAATTTTATATTCTTTGTAACACTAAGCAAAAGCGCAGAAGCGGTGTATGCTATACCGCACCTTCTGCGCTTTAATATTTGGAATGTAATATTTGTTTTCGGCAACTGTCATCTTTTTTTTGTAAACTTCCAATGAAAAATCGCTCTTATATGATAAGTTGATAGTAGTTCAAGAAAAAATTGCTGGCACAAAATTTGCTGTCGTAAACAGATGATATCGGAAATTCACTTGAACTTTTCATTTTGATTTCATGTTTGAATTTGATAGTGTAATTCACCAATAAACAAAACTCTTGGTTTTATTTGAAACCAAGAGTAATACTGTTTGAAAATTTAGCATTTCTCAGATAAAATGCATTGTCTAATTACTTGCATTGTCCTGAATGTTATCTATTGCAATTACAAGCGCAATAAGAAACGGCGCATCTTTATCTTCCGCGACATCGAGTATAAACGAATCCACCAAATTTATTTGACGTTTGATGGAGCCGATTAGTATCTCGTCTTTGTATACTTCCATACTGTAACCGATAAATGTTCCGTCTACGCGTATTTCGTCTTGGTATCCTTCTACTATATAATTTTGCTTCATTGAAAGTTTGCGTTTGACTTTTGCTACTTTGTTTTTATTTGCATCGTAAATATATGCACTGTGCAAAAGAAAATTAAACCATTTATTGCGTACTATATATTGTAAATTGCCATTAGCATCCAATATCTTTTTCTTTTTTGTGATACTGAAAAATTTGCCTTTTACTTGACATATGTCATTTTGATTTTCATCTTTTACGACAGAACTGCCTCTTAGGGAAGTAAATTTGTTTTTGATTTGCAGTTTCATATTGTTATCTCCTCATATATTTTATCGTACACATATCACAAGTGTTGCTACTGCAATAATGACAATCCAAGTAAGTAATTTAGTTAAGCGTAATATTTTGAAACGCTTTTTGAGACGCTCGTCTTTAAATACGTTATTGGATAATTCCGCTACGGCACAATCGCCGACGACAGCAACCCGTTGTTCGTTACCGTTTTGCGGCGCAACGGTTACAGAACTGCCTGTAAGAGAAATTATAAATTTGCAGTCGTAAGATAAGCAATTTTTGTTGTAGCGTACATCGAATATTCCAAAGCAACTAATCAAGAAAAACAACATTGACCATAAAAACCAAAATCTATCGTTTAATTCATTACGTGTTTTAAGTGTTATTTCTACTGCATTCTTTTCTGTTTTTAAATTATGTTCGTAGTTTCCGAATTTGTTTTTAACAAATCTTACCGACTGCCCGTCGACTGTTACCTCGGACGTTGTAAATACGCTTTTATTTATTTTGATACTTAGTGTATTCATTGCAAACCTCCAGCAATAGAGATTATTGCAAATATTATGCTTATGCCGATTGCAACGGAAGATATAACTATTCTCGGCGTATTTTTAGTTGTTTTGTCAGTTGCAAGCAATATTATCGAAGCAACAGCCAAGGCTATTGTAATAGGTGCAATATAAGGAACGGCGTTTTTAAACAGAACAAAAATCTCATCTAATTTTTCTTGCGCCTGAAATAATTGTTTGAATTCCGGAATATATACGAGTATCAAAAACAATGTAATCAAAAGAATTGACAACAATACAAGGTAGTACAGCACGGTAAAAAAAGCAAACAATACCGTTGACATAAGTAATGCTGCTCCGAATATCGATAGGTTTGAAAGAATTTTGCCCAGATGCGTCAAGTGTATTCGTTTTAATGTGTTTTGTTCCATGCTTTTTCATTACCTTAATAATTGTTAAG
>JAMPHX010000108.1 GCA_023663205.1 Corallococcus sp.
ACAATATCTGAGATTGTGCAATTGCACAATCCGCCAATAGTAAATAGAGGTTGAAATGCCAAAGTACAAAAAGTGCCCCAGATGCGAATTGAATTATATTCCCGTCGAAGAAGAGATGTGCGACGTCTGCAAAGCGGAATTGGGTTTAAGTTCGCGTATAACTTTACTTGACGATATATTGGATGAAGAGGACCAACTTAAACTGTGTCCCGTCTGTAAGACCGCTTATATAGGTATGGACGAAACCATGTGCGAAAACTGCCTTGCGCAAGCGGCAAACCACGATGACGAGTCAAGCGAAGATGACGATGATTGGCGCACGTATTTGGATGACGACGAAAGCGATGACGATGAACCGGTAGAAATTCCTCTCGAAGAATTGGACGAGGAAGATTTTGATGACGAAGAGGACTTCGACGACGAAGAAAACCCGCCGGAGGCAGACGACTTTGACGATTACGATACGTTCGATGTCGGCGATGACGACGAATTCGACGACGATGAAGATGAAGAAGATTTATAAACCGAAAGACGCGTAATTTGCGCGTCTTTTTTTTGCATGCTTGCATATCATTGCTGTCAAGAAAACGGTTTCGACTTTTCGCTAAAAGCACATTATACGTGTATTTATTTGATAAACTTGTTTTGAAGGATTTTCACCGTATTACTTTGATATTTCCAAGCAATTTCTTTTCCCAAATATATAACTTAAATTACTGCGGTGTATGCAAATGTAGTTTTGATGTTTTGCAGTTGATTTATTTGTCAACAATTTAACGTATGAAAAGACCTCAAACATTGGAAAGCGCCAAACAAACGGTAGAGTCTTTGCTGGGCAAAGAAGTTAGCGTGCGTCTAAACCGCGGACGCAACAAGGTACACAATTACAAAGGTATGCTCACCGAAGTGTACAGCAACGTATTTGTTGTAAATTTATTCGATGCCGTAATCGACCGAATAAGTTGCTCTTATGCCGACGTTGTGTGCGGAGAAATAGTTTTAAAAGAAACTGCTTTGAAGTAATATTACATTGCCCTTGCAAATATAATGTATAGCGATAGAAATTTGTGGGGGTATAAATATGGCAAACGCGCAATTTGAAAACGTAAATGCTATAAGAAAAATCGATTTGGACAAAATACAATCCTCGCAGACCGTGCGCATAAGCGTAAATGACCAAATAACCAAGATACTTACGGTATCCGTGGATTGTGCGGTTTTGTCAAGCGAAGCGGCGGAAGGCGAAGTGCGTATAAACGGCAGAAACAATGTAAAAGTACTGTATGTAGACGAAACAGGCTCGATATGCAGCGCAAATTACAATGCGGATTTTTCGGACAGAATGCCGTCTAATGATATTTCGTCAGATTCTTGCGTATATCTTGACGCCGTTGTAGTGGATTACAAATCGGAACTTTCAGGTAATGTAATAATAGTGCAGATTTTGACTGAAATAAGCGGTTCCGCATACGTACGTCGCGGAGTGACCGCCCTTGTGGGCGGCGAAGGTATGTTTTGCAAACATGTCGATTCCGAAATTACGGTAGGGGCTCAAATATCTGCGCTCAACGGCGAAATTTCCAATGAACTGAATGCAACGCGTCCTATCGGCAGAGTATTGCTTGCCGAAAGCAGCGTGGCAATAGACGATTATTCTGTGGGCGACGGCGTACTTACCGTCGGCGGTACGGCTTTGCTTACATTGACGTATATATCCGACGAAAAATTGTGTTCCGACACTTTGCCGTTCAAGTTTTCGCAGGAAATCGATGCGCAAGGCGTAGATGCCGAAAGCCAGATTTTTGTACGTCATTGTATCAAAAACACAAAGATTCGTCTTGACGTCATGGAAGACCAACCGTCGGATACGTTTACGGTTGATATTCCGCTGACTTTGTATGTATTGCAATTGAAATCGGCAAATGTAACTCTTGTAGACGATGCATACGCGCTCGATTGCGATTTTACTTTTACCAAAATGCCTTTGGTTACCTGTCAACCTTGCGGAAGCGCGTGCTGTTTGCGCAAAATTTCCTCTGCGTTGCCGCGTTCGGCAGACGGGCAGTTTGTCACGGTTACGGGAATTTCGACTGTTATTACTTCGTGCGACAGTCACAACGGTCAGGCGGCGATACAGGGTATTTTGCGCTGCGGTGCAATTATGGAAAACGAAGGCGAATTTGCTTCCACTACGTTTGAATTACCTTTTGCCGAAACCGTAGACGTGGACTTTGTAATGCCGGATTGCAAATCCGCCGCACGCGCCGATGTCACCGGTATAACAATCAAATCGGGCGCAAACGTCAATGTAAGCGCGGAACTGTTGTTCACCGTGGACGGTGAAAAGCAAATTCAATATCAATCGATAGGCGATGTTGCGGAAGAACCGTTCGACAATTCGTTGCGCAGCGCTATCGAAATTTGTATAGCCAAAAAAGGCGAAACCTTGTGGAATGTTGCAAAAAGTCTGCATATGGCGGAAGAGGATGTTTTGTCTGTCAACCCCGAATTGGCAGATACGTTGGAAAACGACACAAAAGTAGTAGTCTACAATAAACTTTAATAACTAAGCGCTCAAATTACGTTTTGCAGTTTAAAGGTTATTTGCGCTCCGCACGTATTCGGTACGTGCGGAGCGTTTTTATATTTTTCGGTATGCTTTTTACGGATAGCGGAGGCGAATGACGGCACGGCGGAATCAACGAGATTGTATTATTCTTGCGTATATGTTTTGCAGGCAAAGTTTTAATTGTGCAAACTTGTGTGATTATTACAAACGGTTTCCTAACGGCATAGTTTTCTGTTTGAGATTTTCCGACCGTCGGGCTAATTAAAATATGTATTGTATTTTATCCGCAAATGTTGTACAATACGGTTATGAAACTGAAAGTAAATGCAAAACTCAATTTGACGCTTGATGTCAACGGAACGACAGACGGTTATCACAATTTGGACAGTCTTGTCGTTTCCGTAGATATTTACGACACGGTATCGGTAAATGCGCGTGATGACGGCAATGTTACCGTGACGGGTACCGACGCAATAAATTTGACGGATAATTCCGCATATAAAGCCGCAGTTAAGTTTTCGGAAGTGTTTTGCTCAAACGGCGTAGATATTGTTGTAGAAAAGGGTATTCCTTTTGCAAGCGGTTTGGGCGGTTCGTCGGCAGATGCCGCGGCGGTAATATACGCTATGGCGCTCTTGTTTGACGTATCTTTGGAAAATCCCGCAATACTCGATGTCTGCCGTGCAGTCGGCAGTGATGTGGAGTATATGCTTCGCGGAGGCTTTTGCCGATTGCGCGGGCGCGGATATGTCGAACGCAGATACAATGACGTCAATCTGCATTTTTGTTTGACTGCTTTTTCTGCTGCTATGGAAAGCAAACGCGTATTTGCGGAATATGACCGTCTTGCCGATTTCAATGTGCATTGCGACAATAGTCTTGTCGCAAATGCCTTGCTTAGCGGCAATATCGGTTCCGCTTCGCAGATTGCCGTAAATGTTCTTGAAACTGCGGTATGCAGTCTTTCGGAATACGCCGACGATTATTTGAAATTTTGTAAAGAAAACGGTCTGACCGTGCATATGACGGGAAGCGGCAGTGCCTACTTTGTACTGTGCAATAGTGCCGATGAAGCGGCAGAGGTTTGTTCCAAGTTGGCTTCCGCGGGTTTTTCTTCCGTGGTATGCAAAAGCGTCGGACAAGGCGTGGAAATTATCCATTAGTCGACAATTTTCCCTTTCATTTTCACTCGATACAGCGTTGATTGCAGCAAAAGTCGTACAAACTTATCGTACGACTTATTTTTATCGGAGATATATATGAAACGGATTCTTTTTGCAGTATTGTGCGTAATTTGTGTAATAATTGCTTTTGTTTGTATAGAAGGCGCAAATTCAAGTGACAACGGCGAATTTTTGCGTATACATATTCGTGCCGACAGTAATGACGATGCCGACCAAAATGTAAAATATGCCGTCAAACGCGCCGTTGTCGATTACCTTACGCCGTATTTGGCGGATGCTACAAGCAAAGAAAAGGCAATTGAAATAATAAAACAAAACATAGGCGGCATATGCGCCGTTGCCGACGGCGTACTACGTGACAACGGGTTTTCTTACAAATGCAGCGCGGTTATCTGCGACGAGTATTTTCCTACCCGTTCG
>JAMPHX010000109.1 GCA_023663205.1 Corallococcus sp.
GATATTTTCTCTCGCAAACCTTGCAGCCTCAAACATTACGCAAGTAGTAGAATTCTTTATTCCCGAACCTGCACCGCCCATTATACCGGCAAGTCCGATTGGGCGGTTATTGTCCGCAATAACAAGGTTATCGGCACTAAGTTTATACGTTTTGTCGTCAAGCAAAACAATTTCTTCGTTATTCTTTGCTCTGCGTACAATAATTTTGTTATCTGTTATATCGGAATAATCGAATGCGTGCATCGGCTGTCCCGCTTCGATAAGTACATAGTTAGTTATGTCCACAATGTTGTTTATCGAACGCAATCCTATTTTGGCAAGACGACGGCGAAGCCACAAAGGGGATTTTTGGATTGTTACATCTTTTAACCCCTGCATATAGTAATCCTTGCATAAGTCTGTTGCACACACTTCTACATCGACATAGTCCGAAGTGCTTTCCGCGTTTTCCGCAAACCCGATTTCAAGCGGACGGCATGAGGTATTTAATGCAACGGAAACTTCTCTGGCAAGTCCGTAAATGCTATTGCAATCCTGACGATTGCTTGTAACGGCAACATCGATAACATAATCGTCTATGCCCACTTCTTTGCGTATATCTTCTCCGACGATAGAATCGGATTGAAGTTTTAATACTCCGTCACAATCTGCCCCGTCATAGTAATCCGAGTTGATACCAAGTTCTTCCGCTCCGCAGAACATACCCACAGACATAACCCCGCGCACTTTTCCCTTAGTTATATGCAAACCGTTGGCAAGACGAGCATTGTGCAAGGCAACGGGAACTTTATCCAAAACATTAACATTAGCGTCGTTAGTAACTATATCTACAAGTTCCCCCGCACCGATATCAACCTTACAGCAGCGCAAACGGTCAGCATCGGGATGTTTGGTTATTTCCGCAATCTGTCCCACAACGACGTTGGTAACACTGTTCCCCAAATAATCGACTTGTTCGATTTCCAAACCTATATCCACCATTTTGCCGCAAAGAGTTTCTATATCAACATTTATATCAACGTATTCCCTCAACCATGAAATAGGTGCTTTCATTTGTTTTCTCCCCCTATTTTACTTACAAACTGTCTTAAAAAACGAACATCGTTTTCATAGAACAACCGTATATCCGGTATACCGTATTTTATCATCGCAATGCGTTCTACGCCCATACCGAAAGCATAACCCGTATACTTGTTGCTATCGATATTACAGTTTTCCAAAACATAAGGGTGAACCATACCTGCACCCAACACCTCAATCCAGCCAGTCCCCTTACAAAGCGAACAACCTTTGCCGCCACAGTTACTGCAAGTCAAATCAACTTCGACGCTCGGTTCCGTGAATGGAAAATAGGAGGGTCTGAAACGCACCTTGGTTTTATCACCGAACAAATGCTTTGCAAGGTATTCCAATGTGCCTTTAAGGTCACGCAGCGTAATGTTTTCATCAACAACCAATCCTTCGATTTGATTAAATACAGGCGAATGCGACGCATCGCTGTCGGAACGAAAAACTTTACCCGGACAAACCATTTTGAGTGGCGGCTTTTTGTTTTGCATAAGCCTTGCTTGCACAGATGATGTTTGTGTACGCAACAAAATACCGTCTGTAATATAAAAGGTATCTTGCATATCGCGTGCAGGGTGGTCAAGAGGTATGTTAAGCGCTTGAAAATTGTAATAGTCCGTTTCGATTTCAGGTCCGTCAGCAACCTCAAAGCCCAATGCCACAAACAAATCTACAATTTCGTTAGTCACCAATGTAATAGGATGCAATGTTCCGACTGGCTTGGTTGATGTCAAACTTATATCGACTTGCTCGGATTGAAGTTGCTGTTTTAACTCCGAATCCGCAAGAATTTCATTCTGCTTGGAAAACATACATTCCAAAGACTTACGCAATTCGTTAATCATATTACCGACACGCGGTCTGTCCTCGGCGGGAAACTCTTTTATGCCTTTTAGCATAAGCGTCAATTCACCCGATTTGCCCAAATACTTAACTTTTAAATCCTGCAACTCCCTTGTAGAAGTACAAGCATTGAGTTCCTCCGAACAACGACTATTTACTTCAAATATTTTATTTTCCATTACAAACACTCTCCTGTAAAAATTAAAACCCCGACGGAATAATATCCATCAGGGCGAGAAAATCGCGGTACCACCTAAATTTGTCTGCATAAATAACAGACCTCAAAAACATTTAACGCTGTCTAAACGGAAACCGCTACACGAATATTTATTTCACGGCCTCGGCTACGAAGTGAATATCTTTTCGCGAACGCATCGGTTTTGCACCAACCAACCGCTCTCTATATGCATTTTACGCGAACTCTTGTGCTCCGTCACTGCCTTTGAATATTATTTAGATTATAGCAGATACAACTTGAATTAGCAACTGTTTTTACAGACTTTGACTGCTACCGAGTACCGCGCCCGACAAATATGCAGAAGGAACTTTACCGATAATCAAACTTTCGGAAATGAGAATCGGGACAGAGCAATCTACAAGCGACATGGATGTGGGCAAAATTACATTTACTTTACTTGATACTATAAGAGAAATCTTGTGTAATGTTTGGTTTATTCCCGCAGATTTAAATTCGGATACAAATGTACACACCACCGAATCGATAGGCTTTACTGTAAAACATATGTCCGGCCCGCCGCCCGAAAAAAGTGCTATTCCCGAAAGCGTACCTAACGGTATACTTATACCAACCGAGGCAAATTTGTTAATTTCCGTTTGAACCTTTTGCGCAGTATCTCTCGCAATTGAATTTATCAGGACAGTATTTGCTTGAATTAGAGTAATTTCGTTGTCACTGTTCTTTTCAACCGTCACCAAATCCGAATACTTTACAGATTGAGTCATGACATTGTATGCGGCAGCATTACAAGCCTTTGTTGTCACCGAACGCACTTCCGATTGTGCATAAGTTTCTATAATCGGTCGCGTCAAGTGCAAATGCAGCAAAAACAGACTTACTATTTCTGTAATAGTAATAAATATAATCAATAATTTCTTAGTACGTATTGCCCTTTTAGGTTTTTTCTTATACTTTGGTTCTTTTTTTACATAATATGCCATCTGTCAAGCCTCAGCACAATATATGCAGCATCGAACTGAAAGGTGACAAATTACGGCAAACTTGATTTGTACCGAAGAATGCATGTACATCGTCGGCATTTTACTTAATTCGTTCCATACCACCCCGCAAAGCAAATAACTTAGCCGACTTATAATCTGCTAAGTTATTGAGTAATGTCTATACAATTTGAGATAGTTTATTACTTTACGTTTGCCATCTACTTCTTTTTGGTGCGCGGTCTGAACAGCACAGCAACAATGTAACCGCTGACTATCGCAACAGACACCCCTACGGCAGTTGCCGAAAGCCCGCCTTTGAGTGCGCCGAAAAATCCTTCCGTATGCGCAGCGTCCACAGCGCCTTTTACCAACGCACATCCAAAGCCCGAAATAGGTACGCTTGCACCCGCTCCCGCAAACTCGATAAGTTTTTCGTACAATCCAAAGCCTTGTAATATCGCGCCCGCAACCAAAAACAACACCAATATTTTGCCGTTAGTCAGGTGCGTCAAATTTATTATAACTTGCCCTATCATACAGATAGTGCCGCCCACAAGAAAAGCCTTCAAAAACATTAACCACATTTTACGCAGTTACACCTCCTTGAATTTCCACCAAATGCGCAATGGCTGGTATGGAATCACCCTGAAACGAAGTAGTAGGACTCATTAGCGCGCCTGTCCCTATCAATAGCAGTTTGTGCATATTCCCCTTGTTGATATTATTCAAAACCAAACTGTTAAACACGATAGCGCTACAAGCCGCTCCGCTGCCGCCTTGATAAGTCTGCTGTTCTTCGTAATATAACGAACCGCCGCAATCTGCGCAGTTTTTGCTGATATCGTATGCCGTCTGCTGCTTGAAATAAAACAATATTTCTTTG
>JAMPHX010000010.1 GCA_023663205.1 Corallococcus sp.
TGACGACCGTAATAATCGATTTATATTATTACCAAACGATTTATCGTTTGTAGTAATCCAAATAGTTTTGCAAAATAATTGTTGCCGCAACTTTATCTATAACTTTTTTGCGATTTTCGCGTCTGACGTTTCCTTCAATAAGCAATCTTTCGGCAGATACGGTTGTCAGCCTTTCATCGATGTATACAATCTTTATATCGCTGTATTTAGCAATACATTCACAAAACAAACGCGTTTTTTCCGTTTGCAAAGACTCATCGCCGTTCATTTTTTTCGGAAGTCCCGACACCAATACCGTCGCTTGATTCTTATTAGCCAAATCCGCAATATACTTGGCATCCGCGTCGATATCTCCTACGCGTTTGTATGTTTCAAGCGGATTTGCAATCACGCCCAATATGTCTGAGACCGCGACGCCAATTCTAACGTCGCCCACATCGATAGCAATTATTTTTCCCATATAAAAATATTATAGCATACATTGCAAATAATTGCTATCTTTTAAAAGCAGTTTAAATTAAAAATTGCCAAGCAATATTCGGCTCGACAATTTTTTTGTTACTAAGCAACATCATTTGGCATTTGAAGCAAATATCCGTCAAAATCGATTATGCTATTTTTTCGATTTGATTTCCTTCATCTTTTGTTTGCCTTTTTCAATCAGTTGCTTCACTTGTTTGTTTTCACTTGCGCAACAACCGACCAACATCCCCAAAGCAATACCTATACACAGTTTTTTCATTATAACTCCCTCCCTTTGAACATATTATGCGCAGAAAATTATAACAAATACATATTATTCTCACAAACATTACTTACAAGCAAAATGGGAATTTCATAGGAATGCTGTGTGTCACACCATCTTTTGTCGTGTTGGTATTTGGGCTCAACACCTTTCGTATCAAGGCAAAAAATTTGCAAATATTTTTAGGCGGGCTATTCGTATGCTTTGCTTACCGCAAGCAAATGCAGTACGTATCATGGCAAATTAGCAAAATTTGACACGGCACTTACCGATAATGTCAGCAATCCGAAAAACATCCTCAATTTTACGATTTCTTTTTGCTCAAATAATCTTCTATTGCCTTTTTTATCGCTTCTTCGGCGAGAACGGAACAATGCATTTTTTGCGGCGGCAAACCTTCCAATGCTTCTACAACCTTTGCATTTGTCACTTTTAGCGCATCGTCAAGCGTCATACCCTTTATCATTTCCGTCGCAGTAGAACTTGTAGCAATTGCCGCTGTACAGCCGAATGTCTGAAATTTTGCATCTACGATAATATCATTTTCTATTTTCAATGTTATCTTCATTATATCGCCGCAAGTTGCGTTTCCCACTACGCCTTCGCCGTCTGCGTGTTCTATGATACCCACATTTTTCGGATGAGCAAACGCTTCAAGAACTTTTTCATTATACATTATGCAATTCTCCTTCCTTCAAATTAAACAACGGCGACATTTTTCGCAGAGCCGCGACTGCATGTTTAAGTTTTTCCACAACATAATCTACTTCTTCCTGAGTATTATCCTTACCGAATGAGAATCTGATAGAACCGTGCGAAATCTCAATAGGCACACCCATTGCCAATAAGACATGCGACGGGTCAAGACTGCCGGAAGAACAAGCAGAACCGCTCGAAACCGCAATTCCCGCAAAATCCAACGACATCAAAATACCTTCGCCTTCGATAAATTCAAACGAAAAATTTGCTACACTCGGTATGCTACGCGTCAAATCCCCGTTGAATTTCACATAAGGTATTTCATTGAGTACACTCTTTACAAATCTGTCACGCATACTTCTTATTTTCGCGTTATTATCGTCCATCTCCGCGGTTGCAATTTCAAGTGCTTTTGCCATTCCGACTATTGCGGGAGTATTTGACGTCCCGCCGCGCTGCGCACGCTCCTGTCCGCCTGCATGTATCAACTTTTCAAGTTTCAATCCGTTTCTGATATACAACGCCCCGACGCCTTTCGGTCCGTAAAACTTGTGAGCAGACATACTCATCATATCCACATTCAATGATTTTACGTCTATATGCATATATGGTATTGCCTGAACACAGTCGCTATGGAAAATCGCACCGTTTTCGTGTGCTATTTTGCAAATTTCCTCAATAGGCTGAATTGTTCCCACTTCATTGTTTACGTACATAACCGAAACCAAAATCGTATCGCAAGTTATTTCACGCTTCAATGCTTCGACATCCACGATTCCACAGGAATCAACCGGTAAATAACTGACTCTAAATCCGTTCTTTTCAAGCCATTTTGCAGTATTCAATATCGCATGATGTTCTATAGCGGAAACAATGATATGATTTCCTTTATTCTTGCGAGCAAGTGCAGCACCTTTAATTGCCCAGTTATCCGCTTCCGAACCGCTGCCCGTAAAATAAACTTCGTTAGGCGCGCTGCCTATCACTTTTGCAACAGTGGAACGGGCATCGGATACAGCCTTTGCCGTATCTCTTCCAAACGAATGCAGACTGTCGGCATTTCCGAATTCAGAAGTAAAATACGGTATCATTGCGTCAACAACGCGTTTGTCGCACGGCGTAGTAGCGCCATGGTCTAAGTACACTTTCATAGTGCGTCCTCCGCTATTTGTTTAAGATTTATTGTATCCAAATAATCATTTATATGGCGATAAAGATTTAGCCACAGATTACGCGAAACACATTCACACTTCCCGTTGCAATCTTTACTAATGCAATCAACTAATTCCAAATTGCTTTCCAAGGCGCGCAACGCTGCTCCGACAGATATATTTTCAGCCTTATCTGCCAAACAGTATCCGCCTCCGGCGCCGCGAGCCGCAATAACCAAATTGTTCTTTTTTAATATAGCAAGAATCTGCTCCAAATACTTTTCGGTAACATTAGTCTTTTTTGCCAATTCACTTACGGTAATATAGGAATCGCAATTTTTGGTAAGTTCAACCAATACATATATTCCGTAACGAGATTTTGTAGAAAGTTTCATAAATAAATCCTACTAAATTAGTAGGATTATAATAACACTTTGCAATTACATTGTCAATGATTTTGATATACATTATACAAAATTTATTTGCGTTTTTACAAATTTTACAGATGCTTCGATATGGTCTCTTTCAATTCGTCTGCACTTTGCAGTCCAATTACTCTGTCTACAAGTGCCCCGTCCTTAAAAATGCAAAGATTAGGTATGCTCGTTATATTAAAAGCGCGTGCCAAATCGGAATACATATCGACATCGACTTTACCGAACTTCACATTAGCCATATCCTCGGCAAGTTCATCCAAAACAGGTGCCATCATTCGACATGGAGTGCACCATTTTGCCCAAAAATCAACAACGCATAGTCCTTGTTCTGTAAACTTTGAAAAATCATCACCAAGTTCAATTACTTTCATCGGAATTACCTCCATTCTTAATTATTTTTACCATTTCCGGCGACTGCATCCATTTGTGCTTTTTGCGTTTATCTATTATTGCAACGGCAACATATGCCAAAACAAGCCCGCAAACAAACATCAGTAAACTTGTCCAAATCGGCCAATTTAACAAAACACTCACCAAAAATAACAGAAGTGCCCCTATCATAGGTAAAATAT
The DNA here is from genome assembly GCA_023663205.1 of Corallococcus sp. Lineage (GTDB taxonomy): Bacteria > Bacillota > Clostridia > Christensenellales > CAG-314 > RGIG5495. The sequence goes on from JAMPHX010000010.1 coordinate 3,605, forward strand.
ATGCCACGGCCGCTAACTTTATTGTATTGATATCCTTTATATCAACCGCTACGCTGTCACCGATTTTTGCACCCAAAGTATTCTTGACGTAAAAATCGACATGCCTTTGATTTTCCGTAAAACCGCATTTTCCGCACTCTCCGCATGCAGAGTGTCTGCCAATACGTACGGTGACAAACTCGTTTTTTATTTGTATAACTTTGCCTACTTCCTGCATTAGAGACAATCCTTTGACACACACGAAATTGCCAACTCGTCAAGTTGCGACTGTTCAACCGGAGCGGGTGCTTCAGTCATCAAGCAACTGGCATTTTGAACTTTGGGGAATGCAATTACGTCTTTGATGTTGTTTGTGCCGGTAAGCATCATAATGATTCTATCCAAGCCAAATGCAAGCCCGCCGTGCGGAGGAGTACCGTACTTAAAGGCATCGACAAAGAAACCGAAACGCTCTTTTATTTGTTCATCTGTAAAGCCCAGTGTTTCAAACATAAGTTTCTGCACATCGCGATTATATATACGCATGCTTCCGCCGCCGACTTCATCGCCGTTTATAACCATATCGTATGCCTTTGCTCTGACACGTGACGGGTCTGTTTTCAAATATTGTAAATCTTCGTTTTTGGGACTTGTGAAAGGATGATGCATTGCAACAAATCTGTTTTCTTCCTCGGAATACTCAAACAGCGGGAAGTCAACCACCCACAAGAACGAGTAATCGTTCGGCTTAATAAGCCCGAGTTTGCTTGCCAAATGACATCTCAGTGCGCCAAGCGAAACAACTGCCGTTTCATATTTCGCATCGGCGACAATGAACATAATATCGCCTTGTTTCATATTGCCGACAACTTCAATCTTTTTAAGACATTCGGGAATCATAGCCTTTGCAAAACTGCTCTTAATACCGTCTTTTCCAAGACCGTACCAAGCAAGCCCCTTAGCCTTGTAGGTTTTTACAAAATCGCTCAATCTATCCAACTCTTTTCGAGAAAAAGTATCGCAAGCATTTTGAGCGACTATTGCCTTTACTACACCGCCTTGATTTACTATATCGTCAAACATAGCAAAACCGCAGCCTTTCACGGCAGAAGTCAAATCCATTATTTCCATTTTGAAACGCATATCGGGTTTATCCGAGCCGAAACGCTCCATTGCTTCACTGTACGGCAAACGCAAAAACGGTTTTTCCGCAAACTCCAAACCCTTAATTTCTTGGAAAATACGCTTGATAAGTCCCTCGACAATTTCCATAAGTTGTTCTTCTTTGTCGACAAAACTCATTTCAATATCGATTTGAGTAAATTCGGGCTGTCTGTTTGCACGCAAATCCTCATCTCTAAAACACTTTACTATTTGAAAATACCTGTCAAGACCGCCAATCATAAGTAACTGTTTGTACAGTTGCGGTGATTGAGGCAATGCATAAAAACTTCCTTGATGTATGCGACTCGGGACAAGATAATCTCTTGCACCTTCCGGAGTGGATTTACCCAAAAACGGCGTCTCGATTTCCAAAAATCCGTTGTCAGCCAAGTAATTGCGGGTTATTCTGCAAACATTGCTACGAACCATAAGGTTGTTTTGCAACTCTTCCCTGCGTAAATCCAAATACCTGTACTTCAATCTCAATTGCTCGCTTGCATTGACATCACCAATCGAAAACGGACATGGCTCCGCTTCCGACAAAATCTTCAAACTGTCGGCAACAACCTCGATTTCGCCTGTTTTCATATTTTTGTTTATGTTGTTTCCTACACGCAATCTAACCGTACCCTCAACGGCAATTACGTACTCCAAGCGCAATTGAGCGGCTTTATCGAGTAAATACTGTTCGCAATACTCCGTATCGAAAACAATTTGCGATATTCCGCTTCTATCACGCAACTGCAAAAATATCAATCCGCCAAGGTCTCTGCGTCTGTGAACCCAACCCATAAGAGTAACTTTCTGCCCGACATTTGCCGCCGAAAGTTCACCGCACATATTTGTTCTCTTTTGTCCATCTAACAATTCAGACATTTACTTCTCCTTTACAAAATGTATTTCTTCAAATTCCTTGAGCCGTAATTCTCAAAATTATCTTCAACGTATTTTTTGTTTATTGTTACACTCTTATTGGTAACATTTTCGTCAATATCGTAAGAAATATCTTCTACGATATGTTCCAAAATGCTTTGCAGTCTGCGTGCACCAATATCTTCCAACGTATTATTTTGGTCGTATGCGACATTTGCAATTTCTCTTATGCCGTCATCGGTAAATTTCAAATCGATGCCGTCAACGGCAAGCAACTTGCGATACTGTCCCACAATCGAATTCTCCGGTTCCGTCAAAATCTTTATAAAATCGTCACTGTTGAGACTATCCAATTCCACAAGAACGGGGAATCTGCCTTGCAATTCCGGTATCAAATCACTGACCTTTGACACATGAAATGCACCGCTTGCAATAAACAGTATATAATCCGTCTTGATATTACCGTACTTTGTAGAAACTGTACATCCTTCGACAATGGGCAATATATCGCGCTGAACGCCTTCTCTCGAAACATCCGGACCGTTTTGCGCAGATTTTCCTGCTATTTTGTCCATTTCGTCAATAAAGATAACACCGTCGTTTTCTGCACGTTTCAGTGCTTCGCTTGCTACGCTATCCAAATCAATAAGTTTTTCGCTTTCCTCGCTTGAAAAAATTCTAAGCGCTTCGCCTACGGTAACCTTTCTTTTCTTTGTACGCTTAGGCATCATATCTCCGAATATACTTCCGAGATTGATTTCCGCGCCCCCTCCGTTGGGAATTTCAATTGATTTAGGCATATCCACTACGGATATTTCAACAGGCAATTGGTCAAGCGTATGCTTAAACAACTCATCTTTTAGTGTTTCTTTGGTAATTCCGTCAGGCAAACTACCGTCGTCTTTCAGCAATAATTCCGCAACCTTGTTTACCGCCACAGTCATCGCTTTTTGCTCGACTTCTCTGTATCTTTCGTCTTTCACTAATCGTATAGATACTTCAACCAAATCCCTAATCATAGATTCAACGTCTCTGCCGACATATCCGACTTCGGTATACTTTGTGGCTTCAACTTTCAAGAAAGGCGCTTTGACGAGTTTTGCAAGACGCCGTGCAATTTCGGTTTTTCCCACACCCGTAGGTCCCTTCATAATAATATTTTTGGGAGTGATTTCCTCCCTATCCGCTTCCGACAGTTTACTGCGTCTATATCTGTTTCTCAATGCAATGGCAACGGCTTTTTTTGCCTTAAACTGTCCTACAATGTATCTATCAAGTTCTTGAACAATTTGTTTTGGCGTCATTTTATGCCTCCTCTACGGTTATGTTGCCATTAGTGTAAACACAAATTTCACTGGCGATTTTAAGTGCTTTTTCGGCAATTTCACGTGCGGTTAAATTTGTATTTGCCTGCAAAGCCTTTGCCGCAGCAAGAGCATAGTTTCCTCCGCTGCCTATAGCGCAAATACCGTCATCCGGCTCAATCACATCTCCATTGCCTGAAAGTACAAACATTTCATTTTTATCCGCAACAATCATCATTGCCTCCAATTTGCCGAGCGCTCTGTCGCGACGCCAAATTTGAGCAAGTTCAACGGCGCTTCTCATAAGATTACCGCTATATTTTTGCAACATTTCTTCAAATTTTTCCGCAAGCGTAAATGCATCGGAAACAGTGCCTGCAAAACCGATAACCACCTTGCCGTCGAAAATTCTTCTGACTTTAACCGCACTGCCTTTCATAATTACGTGTTCGCCCTGCGTAACTTGACCGTCACCTGCAACGGCAATGCTTTTTCCGCGTTTAACCGCACAAATAGTTGTGCCTTTTATTGAATCGGCGTATGCCATATTTTTCTCCTTCAATCTATATTTTCCAGCAAGTTTTGCATTACGGATAATGCTCTCTCGCTGTATAACGATTTCTTTTTTGATTTATCTTTTATCCTTTCGGGCAATGGTTGCAATATTCCGAAATTACTGTTCATCGGCACGTATGTTCCGTATTCCGTTGATACGTGTTTGCATAGCGCTCCCATTATCGTTTTGCAATCGAATTTTATGTTTTCTTCGCCTTTCAAGCGTCTGTACGCGTTAAGTCCTGCGATAAGACCGCTTGCCGCCGACTCCATATACCCTTCCACTCCCGTCAATTGTCCAGCAAAAAATATATCGGGATTACTCTTTAATTGAAAACCGTCATTCAAAAACTTAGGTGCATCTATATATGTATTTCTATGCATGACGCCATACCTTACAAACTCTGCATTTTTAAGTGCAGGAATCAACGAAAACACTCGTTTTTGTTCGACAAATTTCAAATGTGTTTGAAAGCCTACTAAGTTATACAAAGTACCGTCGGCATTTTCTTTTCGCAATTGCAAAACCGCATACGGCAGTTCGGTTTGCCTGTCATCACGCAGTCCAATCGGTTTAAGCGGGCCGAAACGTATTGTATCTTCGCCGCGCTTTGCCATAACTTCTATGGGCATACATCCTTCAAAGACATTGTTTTCAAACTCCTTGATTTCAACAGTTTCGGCAGTGACCAATGCGCGCCAAAAATCCGTAAACTGCTGTTTATTCATAGGACAATTGACATAATCAGCACTGCCCTTACCGTATCTGCTTGCAATAAAGGCACTGCCAAAATCAATGCTTTCGCCCGTAACTATCGGCGCTACCGCGTCAAAGAAATACAAAAACTTTTCGCCGAATATCGATTTAAAGGCAGGAATCAACGATTCGTCCGTAAGCGGTCCTGTTGCCACTATTGCGACTTCCCCTTCGGAAGGAACAAATTCCGTAGCGATGCAATCCACAAGTTTAAAGTTATCAAAGGTCTTTAACGCGGCAGTAACTTCTTCCGAAAATTTTATTCTATCGACGGCAAGCGCACTTCCCGCGGGTACTTTGGTAATTTCCGCAATTTTCAAAACCAAACTGTCAAATAATCGCATTTCCGCTTTTAACAGTCCGGAAGAACTGCGCACGTCGTCCGATTTGAGCGAATTGGAACAAACTAGTTCGCAAAGCGTATCCAACTTGTGCGCAGGCGACTTTTTTAGTTTCTTCATTTCGTACATAACAACGTCAACGCCGCGCTTTAATAGTTGATATGCCGCCTCGCAGCCTGCGAGTCCGCCTCCGTATATCTTTGCAACCATTATTCTTCGCTGACGTAATCGCAGTCTTTATCGGAACACTTTACACTTTTTATTCCTCTGCTTTCTTTATATACAAGATGTTTTCCGCATTTAGGACACAGTTTGCCTGTCGGGACATCCCAACTTACAAAATCGCAATCGGGATAGCCTGTACATCCGTAAAATACCGTACCTCTCTTTGAAATACGTTTGACAATGTCTTTACCGCATTTAGGACACTTTGCTACAACTTCACTTATGCTCTTGGTATTCTTACAATTAGGATAATTGGAGCAAGCCAAGTATTTACCGAATTTTCCTTCACGCTCCAACATGACAGAGCCGCATAACTCACACTTTTGGTCTGTTTCCTTAGGCTGTGATTTTTGTGTAAGACTGCGGTGATTTGAGCATGTCGGGTAGTTAGAACATGCCAAATATTTTCCGTATCTACCGGTCTTGTAAACCATCGGCGCACCGCACAACTCGCAGATTTCATCCGAAGGCTGGTCCGCAACTTTCAAACCGTCTTGTTTCATTGCTTCGGAAACTTCGTTTAACAGCGGTTTATAAAATTCATCGACCACATTATACCACAAAGCTCCGTCGTCCGCTATGGAATCGAGCCTATTTTCCATATCTGCGGTAAATTCCACATTAACAATATCCGGAAAATGCTGAGAAAGATACTCCGTAACCGTTTGACCTAACTCCGTAGGAACAAGGTATTTAGCGTCTTTTTTTACATACTCACGTTTAAGCAATGTTTGCATTACAGTTGCATAGGTGCTCGGACGACCTATGCCGCGTTCTTCCATTGCTTTTATAATAGAGGCTTCGGAGTACCTTTGCGGCGGTTTTGTAAACTTTTGTTCATTGGTAATTTTAACCAATTTAATTTCTTCGCCTTCGGTCAATTGCGGCATACGAACATTATCGTCATCATCCTTATCTTTATCCTTAGTCGAAACCGAAGAATAAATAGCGGTATAACCGTCAAACAGCAATGTTTTTCCGCTTGCAGTGAATCCGTAACCGTCACAGTCAATAGTTACGCTTACGCTGTTGTATTGTGCATTGGCTGCTTGACTGGCCAAAAACCTTTGATAAATCAATTTGTAAAGAGAATATTGATTCTTTTGCAATTTATCCTTCAATGATTCGGGGGTCAACGACAAATTTATCGGACGTATTGCTTCGTGAGCATCTTGGGCTTGCTTCTTTGTTGCGTAAAAGTTTGCCTTTTCGGGAAGATACTCTTTACCGTACTTTGACAGAATATACTCTCTTGCCGATTCAACGGCATCTGACGCCACTCTTACAGAATCGGTACGTATATACGTAATAAGCGCAACATGCCCTAATCCGTCAATATCGAACCCTTCATACAATTGCTGCGCTACTTGCATTGTTGCAGCACTGCTCATATGTAATTTATTAACGGCATCTTGCTGTAACGTGCTTGTAGTAAACGGCGGCTGCGGTTTAGAAGATGTTACGGACTTCTTTACGTGTAAAACCTTATACGGCTTGTCCTTGATATGCGACAATACATCTTTGCATTGTTCTTCACAAGTAATCTTAAATTTTTTTCCACAGTATTCTGTAAGAGTTGCTTTGAATTGAGGCTTCAAATTCTTCTTTTCAAGCAATGCGGAAACAACCCAATATTCTTCCGGCTTAAATGCCGTTATTTCTTTCTCCCGTTCGACAATCATTCCGAGAGCCGCAGATTGTACACGCCCCGCCGACAGTTTGTTTTGCACTTTTTTGCACAAGACGGGAGATAGGGTATATCCGACAAGTCTATCTAATACACGTCTTGCCTGTTGAGCATCCACAAGATTCATATTGACATAATCGGGATTTTGAATAGCCTTATTAACCGCCTTTTTGGATATTTCATTAAACATTATTCGGTTTTTTTCATTGGGATTCAATTTCAACGCAGTTTGTAAATGCCAAGAAATAGCCTCCCCCTCACGGTCGGGGTCGGTTGCAAGAAATACTTGTTCGGCAGTTTTGACTTTTGCTTTCAAACGCGCAACCGTATCTCTTTGCTCTGCCGTGCGTATTTCGTAAACAGGTTTGTAATCGTTTTTGATATCAACGCCCATTGTCTTTTCGGGCAAATCCATAATGTGCCCTCGCGAAGCGTCTACAATATATCCTTCGCCTAAATACTTGGAGATAGTCTTTGCCTTTGCAGGCGATTCCACTATCACTAACTTCATTTTATTCCTCCGTTTAATTGATAAAAGTTTCCTGCGCTTTTTGAAATTATACCTCTAAATTGTAAATTTGCCAACAAAATATTGATTTCCGACGGATTCAATCCCACCGATGCTACCAATTCGTTGAAATGCTTTTTGCCATTTAACAGGTTATTTACAATTACTCTTTCGTTATTATCCAATTCAACAGTTTCTTCTACGGGCATTGCGGATTGAAAATTATAGCAATCCAAAATATCGTTAGGGGAAGTCACCATCGCGCCTTGCATTGAAGATATCAATTTATTGCTTCCCAAATATGTATAATCGTATATTTCGCCGGGAACAACAAATACGTCACGTCCCTGCTCCAATGCACAATTTACGGTAGAAAACGTGCCGCTTTTAAGAGGCGCTGCACAAACCAACAAACCTTTGCATAAGCCCGCAACAATTCTGTTGCGCTGAGGGAAATGATATGCCAACGGGTCTACGTGCGGGGCATATTCGCTTAACAACAAACCTTCGCTTCGTAAAATGCGCTCGGCAAGACCTCGGTTTGCCGCAGGATAAATATTGTCAAATCCGCCGCCTAACACCGCAATGGTCTTGCCTCCGGCGGTCAATGTCGTTTCATGCGCAATGCTATCCACGCCAAAGGCTAACCCGCTGACTACAGTAAAAACATTTGCAAGCGAAAATGTGAAATTTTCCGTAACGCGTTTACTGTATGCAGAAGTTTTACGCGTACCTACAACGCCGAAACAAGATGTATTTAGCAATTTGGTATTACCCTTACAAAATAAAGTCAACGGAGGGTCGGAAATGTTTTTCAACAGATTTGGGTAATCTTCGGAAAAAACGGTTATACATATGACACCCGAATTGGCATATCTGCTTAGCAAAGCCTCTATGAAAAAATCATTGACAGTCAAAAGAATTTCAAATTGCTTTTGTCCAATCAATTCGGCAATTTCATTTTTGTGCAATTTGAGTTTATCTTGCAAACCGTTGCTGTCACAAAGCAATTCTGCAATAGAATATAATTTTGCTGCCGAAGCACTTAGCAAACTTGATAGCACTATGCATAATTTATCTTTATTATTGTACATCGACTACACCATATATTTTTTATCGAGAGACCTATACTGCAACGCCTCCGCAATATGCTTCAATTGAATTTCGTCGCATGAATCCAAATCGGCAATTGTGCGCGCAACTTTCAAAACTCTGTTATATGCCCGCGCAGACATATTTAATCTTGTAAATGCTTGTTCTAACATATCCGCAGAACTTGCATCCAATTTACAGTATTTGCGAATCATTCCGGATGTCATTTGAGAATTGCAAAAAATATCAAAGTCTTTAAACCTTTCGTTTTGGATAGCGCGCGCCTTGTTTATTCGTCGTTTTATACTCGCCGAATCTTCTGCATAATCTTCGGCTTGAAGGTCATCGTAGGAAATACTGTCTACCTCTACATGTAAATCTATTCTGTCGAGCAACGGTCCTGAAAGTTTGGATAAGTATCTATGTATTTGCGATGCGGAACATCTGCATTCCTGCGTACTGCTACCGTAATTTCCGCACGGACACGGGTTCATGCTTGCTATAAGCATAAAATTAGCAGGATAAACAATAGTCGCATTATTTCTCGCCACGGTAATAACTCCGTCCTCCAACGGTTGACGTAAAGTTTCAAGCGTGTGACGCGGATATTCGGGTAACTCATCCAAGAACAAAACACCATTATGAGCCAAACTTATTTCCCCCGGTTTCGCCTTGGCACCGCCTCCAGTCAATGCGACGATTGTAGATGTATGATGCGGAGACCTAAAAGGTCTGCTATATACAAATCCGTTTAGTACACCGGCAATACTGTGAATTTTGGCAATTTGCAATGCCTCATCAAATGTCAAATCAGGCATTATAGACGGCACGGATTTTGCAAGCATTGTTTTACCTGCTCCGGGAGGGCCTATCAATAGAATATTATGTCCGCCGGCAACGGCTATTTCCATCGCACGTTTGGCAACATATTGTCCCTTAATATACTTCATGTCGTTTTCAATAGCAGGTAATTCGTTGACGCACCATTTGCGAGTTTCAACTTTTAGCACACTGTCGTTTTGATTTGTTAAAAATTCGACAGCATCGCGCAAAGTTTTGACTGCATATATATCCATTCCCTCCATATACTCTGCTTCCGTAGCATTTTCATACGGAATTACGGCTTTTTTGCAACCGTTCTGTCTTGCAGATATAAGCATCGGTAATATTCCGTTAATTTTCCTTAATTCTCCGTTCAACGAAAGTTCACCCAATATGACATAATTACCGTATTCGGGTTTTGCGGGAATCTGTTTACAAGCAACAAGTAAACCCAACGCTATCGGTAAGTCGTAAAAACTCCCCTCCTTGCGAGTATCTGCGGGAGCAAGATTTATCACTATTGCAGCAACTGGATAAGAATAGCCGCTGTTCTTCAAAGCAGAACGCACTCTTTCCTTTGATTCTTTTATTGCGGTATCGGCAAGCCCCACAATATCGTATGTAGGCAAGCCGTTATGGATATCCACTTCGATTTGAACGGGATAACCGTCTATTCCTTTTAACGCAAAACTGTTGATTTTTGCAAGCATCAATCTACCTTCTAAACTTATTCAGATTACAGTATAATAACAAATTTGAAATATTGCAATTATTTTATTCAAGTTTAACAAACAAAATCTCCGATATATTGTTTATATCGGAGATTCCGTAATAAATAATTATACCTAATCATCGACTTCGGCAAAACAACTGCCGCCGATAAATTCCCTCAGTAAAGAATTACAAGGCACCCATTTGTCATCCATATCCTTGAAATACTTCAAAAACTTTATTAGTCGGTTTGCTGTAATGTAATGCGGACTGTCGGGTTTTACTTCTTGGAGTGCCGGCAGCGCATATTTTTTCATAACACACAACTCGTAAGTCAAAGCCGAATTGTAAACGTAATTACAACCTTCTTGATACGGGTAAATCCATTTAAACTCACCGCGGCGCACGGACGACCACATATCCAAGGTTTTTTCGGCAGACGCACCTCTAAACTTTTTATCGCGGACAATTCTGCGAAGCAAACGGATATCAGTATAACTGATTGGGTTGTGCGAATCCAAATTCATTTGAAATTGCGGCGCAATATATATTTTGTACTTTTGATGTTTGGGGATTGCGTGCGACAATTTGTCATTCAGCGCATGTATGCCTTCGATAATTATTGGAGTGTTTGCATCGATGTGCATTACTGTTCCCTTGTCGTCTGTTCGCCCTGAACCGAATTCATAGTTTGGCAGCATGACGTCTTCTCCGTTTATCAATGCCAACAAATGTTCATTAAACAATGCGACGTCCAACGAATCCAAATGTTCAAAATCGGGATTCCCCTCCTCATCCTTGACAATATTGCTTCTGTCTTTATAATACATATCCAACGATATGCGCAACGGATTGATTCCTCTTGACATAAGTTCTATGCGTAGTCGATTTGAAAACGTGGTCTTGCCCGAACTCGACGGACCCGCAATACAAATAAGCCTTATGTTTTCTATATCGTCGGCTATTCTTCCGCCCAATTCATGCAACATATCGTTATGCAAAGTTTCGTTAATATTTATAAAGTCTACGCACGAAGAATCTGTCACATGTTTATTCAATTTGGCAATGTTTTCGGCATCGCACAAGTGCGCCCATTTGTTTGCACGTTTCAATACTTTTGCAAACGTGGGCTCGTCGTTAAATTCAGGGATGACTCCGCCGATTTCGTATCTCGGATACTGAACAATGAAGTTGCCGTCATAGCAAAAAACTTTGTATTGCGAAATGTAACCGGTCGACGGCACCATATAGCCGTACATATAGTTTAGATAATTGTCGCACTTATAAAAGTGACATATCTTTTCGGGACGGTATTGTAAGGTGTTAGCCTTGTTTTGTTGATTTTGAGTTACAAAATAATTATAAGCATCTTCTTTTGACATCGATGTCTTTTCAAATGCCAAATCGGCAGTTACCAATCTGTCAAGTTCGTCTTTTAATCGTTTTAGCAGTTTGGCATCCATGGCGACATCTTTATCTTCAAACGAAACCATAAGCGAACGTGATATTGCGTAACTTATGTTAATTTGTTTTTCCGGAAACAGATTATGGAACGCCATAGCGATTAAATAACGCAAACTTGTTTCGTACACCTTTACGGCATCGGCTTCTGCCAAATCAAGCAATTTTACATCAGAATCAAAAGATAATTCATAAGTAAGTTCACGCAGTCTGTTGTTAACTTTTGCAACTATGTATTTTTTTTCTCTGTCGCAAATCAAATCTTTAATTTGAGTTTTGTTTTTTAATTCAAAAACTTTATCTTCGATTTTTACATTAAACATTTTGCCTCCCTAAATACCAACAACCATCAAACCAAAATATAATTGCGAAATACGGAAATTAGTATTTAAAGTATTTTTTCAGTGCAATTATTATACCCTATATTTTTTCAATGTCAATATGATTTGAAAAAAAACATATAATTTTACGTAATAAAGTAATCATATTTTAAAATACTGTCGACAAACTCGGGAAACTTTATTCAATTTAACTTTGAACTACCTTATCGAAACTCATCTGTTTGCTAAACTCAACGTAATAAGCAAATTCGGTTCCAAACTGATGTTTGGAACCGAATAGATTAAATACTTTCCTTGATTTTTGCCGCCTTGCCCGTTCTTGAACGCAAATAATAAAGTTTTGCACGACGTACACTACCTTTTCTAATGACGGTAATTTTGTCGATTTTGGGACTGTGAAGCGGGAAAGTTCTTTCAACTCCTATGCCCGAAGAAATTCTTCTGACAGTAAAAGTTTCTCTAAGACCGCCATGTTTACGTGCAATCACAATACCTTCATATGCCTGAATTCTTTCCTTGTTACCTTCGATAACCTTAAAGAATACTCTCACGGTATCACCGACGTTAAACTCGGCAACTTCTCTTAAACTTTCTTGTTCGATACTTCTTATGATATCCATCTGACTTTTCCTCCTCAATTAAATTAGTTAACTAAGCGTTCATTCACATACAATGCCAGAGGACCGCCCGAAGTCACTGTAATATATTAGCATATAACGCATTATTTTGCAAGCAAATTTACACTACAAGTTGCATAAAGATTTCACCGACAAAGTCTGTCATTGTATTAGAATTGTTCGGAGCAGTAAATCAAATGTTTTATGCAATTTTATATTGTTCAAATATAAAGATAAAGTCTTATAATGATTTTGAACTCGATTTCGGTTGCAATGCAATAGTTTACCAAACTAAATTTGCGACAAACCAGTTGTCCGGCAATCAGCCGAAACAAATCCCCCTATTGACAATTTTATGGTCTGAATGCATCTACTATATGATTTATTTCTCCATCCAAAATCTCAACGACATCAAATCTGCTTGAAAAATCCGTTATACTGTTTTCTGCAATAAAATAACGCGCACATCGAACTATGGTACGTTGTTTGTGATATGTAACTGCTTCGCGAGGCAATCCCATAGCCGAACTTCCACGCAACTTAACCTCGACGAAAACAATAACTTTTTTCTTATCCAAGCACACCAAATCGATTTCACCGGCTCTGCATCGATACTGTGTGCATAATATACTGTAACCGTGTTTCTTTAAATACTTAGCGGCAACAGATTCGCCGTAGTTACCTTTAATCTTATTGTTCATTTGCAAGAATCTTTTTAATAAAACTTTGCCTGTGAATTTCGCAGGGACCGTGCTGTTTCAATAGACCAATGTGCAGCGCCGTACCATAGCCTTTGTGTTTTTTGAATTGGTAAAGCGGATATTTTTCGTCCAACTCACACATAATTCTGTCACGAGTAACTTTGGCAAGTATGCTTGCCGCAGCAATCGAATAACTTAGCGCATCACCGTGGATAATAGGAACTGTAGGAATTTTTACGTTCAATTTTACAGCGTCTACAAGCGCAATATCGGATATTGCAAGATTATCTATGCATTCCCGCATACCCATTTTTGTTGCATTTAATATATTTATTTCATCAATAATCTGCTCGCTTATTACAGATACGTGCCAAGCAATCGCTTTATCGATTATTTTATCGTACAATTCATTTCGTTTCTTTTCGGATAGTTTTTTACTGTCATTAACTCCTTCAATAATATCTTTGGAATCGAGCGGCATTATCACACCGCCGACGACAACAGGACCCGCCAAAGGTCCTCTACCCGCTTCATCTATACCGCATATTTTACAGTAACCTTTATGCAACAATTCCCTTTCGTAACCAAGCAAATCCATATTTATTCCTCATGCGGCAATTCAAATGTTATAGCGCCGATTTTGCCTTTACGAAAATCGTCTAAAATAGCCTTGCTGCATCGTTCATTATCGATATTCCCGCCTTTGAGCACAAATCCGCGCTTGATTGCTATTTGTTCGTGCAATTTTTCGACAGAACACTCAAAATCACAAATGCCGTATCTTGCTGTAATCGATTGAGGATACAACTGTTGAACTTCTTCAAGAAGATGTAGCGACAATTCATAAACATCAAAGACATCATCCTTTATGCTGCCGATATAAGATAACCGCCGAGCAACAATCTGGTCGTCGAATTTAGCCCATACGGTACCCGGCGTATCTAAAAGTTCTATGCCGTTCTTCAAGCGAACCCACTGTTTGCCTTTTGTAACACCCGGTTTATTGCCGGTAACTGCATTTTTCTTGCCTGCCATACAATTGATTATTGTTGACTTGCCGCAATTAGGTATCCCGATAATCATTGCCCTAATCGGTCGGAATATGCCCTTAGATTTATACTTATCCTTTATTTGTTCGGTAACCGTCCCGAATGCCGAAACAATTTTGTTAGCATCGCCGACATTTATTGCGGAAATGGCCACACACTCCTTATCCGATTGTGCAAAGTAATCAATCCATTGTTTTACCTTACTCTTATCCGCTATATCACACTTATTCAAAATATATACGCACGGCTTACCCGAAATCAATCCCGAGAATGCCGGATTTAAACATGAAGCCGGAGCACGTGCGTCCAAAACATAACCGATAACATCAACCAAATCAACATTGTTTTGCATCATACGCAATGCTTTTGTCATATGCCCCGGAAACCATTGAATATTCATTTGTCATCCTCCATCAAATCCGGACGGCGTTCCTTTGTGATTTTGAATGATTGCTCTCTTCTCCACTCATCAATCTTGCGATGGTCGCCGCTGACTAATACTTCGGGAACGTCATATCCGCAAAAACTTTGTGGACGCGTATACTGCGGATACTCCAACAATTTATTGCTAAAAGATTCTTCTACCGTGGCTTGACTGTTTCCCAGTACATCAGGAATATATCTGCAAATAGTGTCAATAAGCACCATTGCTGGTATTTCTCCACCTGACAATATATAATCTCCGATAGATATTTCACAGTCAATATCCATATCTATTACGCGTTGGTCAATACCCTCATAATGTCCGCACAAAATAAGCAAGTTTTCCTTTCGCGACAATACTGTTACATCACTTTGTTTAAGAGTATTGCCTCTTGGCGACATATAAATTCTGTATGCGCTATGGTTCGGGTCAACATTACAAATGGCATCATGTATAGGTTGCGGCGTCATAACCATTCCAGCGCCGCCGCCAAAAGGATAGTCATCGCACTTTTTGTGCTTATCGGCACTATAATTACGGATGTCGTGACATTTTATTTCAAACAATCCCTTTTGCATGGCTTTGCCCATTAAAGAATAGTTGAACACGTCAAACATTTCCGGAAATAATGTCAACACATCAATCTTCATCGTCATATACCGCCACTTGCTCAAAACGTAATTTATCAAGAACTATGGTTTTACTTTCTATATCTATACTTATTACCAAATCTTTCAAAAAAGGGAACATCACTCTACTGTTTGCATTGGTTACCACATATACATCTGCCGCGCCGTATTGCAAAACGTCAGCGACCGAACCCAATTTGTTTCCGCTGTTCAACTTCACTGTACATCCTATTACATCTGACAAAAAAAACTTTTCGGGAGGTAATTTGATATCATATTTATCTGCGTAAACATCCCAATCCTTGTAATTTTCCGCAGTATTTCTATCTGTGACATCTTCTAATTGTACATAGCAATATTGGTCAGAAACGCGTACACTTTTAACTCTATGCGCATTGTTACCCAAATACAGAAACTTTACTCCAGCCAACATAGACGGTGTATCCAAAAAACACGATATTTTTATTTCGCCTTTTATGCCTTGAGCCTTCAAAACTTTTCCTACTGGTATTTTCATAATACACTGCAATTGCCACAAGCATATAAACTTGTGGCAATTGACTAATCCCCTATCTCGATTTTGTAACGCTTACCTTCTTTAATTCCTACGGCTTTGGCAAGTGTCCTAATAGACATTGCGATTTTGCCTTGTTTGCCTATAATCTTGCCGATGTCCTTCTCCGAAACTTTGATTGTAATAACTTCTGTTTCTTCCTCAGACGAAGATGTAATCGTTACGGCTTCCTTATCGTCTACAAGTTGATTTACGATGTAACCAATCAATTCAACCATAATTACTATTCACCTTTCTTAGTTGTCTTTGCGGCTTTCTTAGAAGGTTGAATCACGCCCGATTTGACCAAAAGCGATTTTACTGTTTCGGTAGGTTGTACGCCGCAATCAATCCACTTTTTTGCTTTTTCTGTATCGATTTTAAGCCCATCCTCACGCAACGGGTCAAATGTGCCAACCAAATCAACGTATTGTCCGTCACGAGCCTTATGGGAATCGATTACGACAACCCTGTAAAACGGAGCCTTCTTATCTCCCATTCTTGTCAATCTCAATTTTACTGCCATATAAGTTTTCCTCCAATCAATTTGTTATTTATTAAAAAGGCAATCTTTTGTTTTTGCCAAATCTTTTCATCATATCTCTGGACTGTTCAAATTGTTTAATCAACTTGTTGACATCCTGCACTGTGGTGCCGCTTCCTTGGGCTATTCGCTTTCTTCTTGAATAATTCAATATTTTGGGATTTGCCCGTTCTTCCTGAGTCATCGACAGAATAATCGTCTTGTTCTTTATCAACTGCTTTTCATCTATGTTTTTATCCGACAATTTGATTCTGTTGGCTCCGGGTATCATTCCTACGATATCGTTTATATTTCCCATCTTTGCCACTTGCTCGTATTGCTGCAAAAAGTCATTCAAGTCAAATGACGCGTCTTTGAGTTTACGTGCCATTTTGGCTGCCGTTTCTTCGTCAATAGAGGCTTGCGCCTTTTCTATCAAAGTCAACACATCGCCCATGCCTAATATGCGGTTTGCCATTCGGTCGGGATAAAACGGCTCGATATCTTCCATTTTTTCACCGACGCCGCAAAACTTTATGGGCTTGCCTGTAACGGCTTTGATTGACAATGTTGCACCGCCGCGCGTATCACCGTCAAGTTTTGTCATTATTACGCCGGTAATATCCAATGCTTCGTCAAATGTCTTAGCAACAGCAACGGCATCTTGACCCGTCATAGAATCGACGACAAGCAAAGTTTCTGACACATTGAGATTCTTTTTCAAATCTTTGAGTTCATTCATCAATTCTTCATTGATATGCAATCGTCCGGCTGTATCTATTATAACTGTATCGAATCCATTCTTATTAGCGTATTCGACACCAGCCTTTGCTATCTTTGTGGGATTTATTTGCCCCATTTGAAAAAAGCCGACATTTGCTTTTTGGGAAACTATTTCAAGTTGATTTATAGCGGCAGGTCTGTAAATATCACAAGCGACAAGCAGCGTTTTTTTGTTTTGCTTTTTCAAATATGCAGCAAGTTTACCGCACATTGTAGTTTTGCCCGCACCCTGCAATCCGCACATCATAATTATAGTCGGCAGTTGCGGGGAAACAATCAACTTACTTTGAGTTGACCCCATTAGTTGACACAGTTGCTCGTTGACGATTTTGATTACTTGTTGCCCCGGCGTCAAACTTTTGAGTATTTGTTCGCCGATTGCCAACTCCGTCACCTTTGAGATAAAATCCTTGACAACGCCGAAATTTACATCCGCCTCAAGTAACGCAACACGAACTTCGCGCATTGCCTGTTTTATTTCCAATTCCGTCAATGCTCCACGATTTTTCAATTTGGAAAAAACGTGATTTATCCTTTCGGACAAATTTGAAAACGTAGCCAATACTTACTCCTTTGAAACAAAATTCTCTGCAATACTTTTCAATTTATTTAAATTGTCTTGTTGCAACGCCGATATCATTTGGCGAGACAATTCCGCTATTCCCAATGCGTTTTCCATTTTGACTAACGATACTTCCGCATTTTGAATAGCATCTCTAACTCCTTGACGCGAAATACCGATTTCGTCGGCAATTTCCGATAGCGAACAATCCAAATCGCAATACATAGTCAAAGCATCCTTCTGCTTTTCAGTCAATAATTTACCGTAAATTGTCGACAACTCGGACAATTGTATTTTAGAAAGAGACATTTTGCACCACTGTAAAGTAAATTCGCTTTACAGGTTTATTGTAATTCATTTACAAAATATTGTCAAGAATAAATTGCAAATACTTATCTATTATTTACTAAATTATGCCCTCAACGTAACTCTCTGCATCAAATTCAAGCAAATCGTCTATACCCTCACCGACACCTACAAAGTAAACAGGTATGTCCATATCGTGTTTGATTGCAAGGACAACACCGCCTTTTGCGGTGCCGTCAAGTTTTGTAAGGACAATTCCGTCGACATCGATAGCCTCATTAAAAATCTCAACTTGGTTTATTGCATTTTGACCGGTAGTTGCGTCAAGCACTATCAGATTTTTTCTGTCCGCAGACGGATACTCTCGTTCTATTACGCGATTGATTTTTTTGAGTTCTTCCATCAAATTCTTTTTATTGTGCAATCTTCCCGCAGTATCCACAAGTACGACATCGGTATTTTTACTCTTAGCCGAAGAAATTGCATCAAATACTACTGCAGCAGGGTCCGAACCTTCTTCATGCATAATTATCCGTACACCGGCACGCTTTGCCCAAACTTCCAACTGCTCGCCTGCCGCCGCGCGAAATGTGTCCGCGGCAGCAACTACCACAGATTTTTTTTGTTTCGTAAATATGCTTGCCAGTTTACCGATAGTAGTAGTTTTCCCGACGCCGTTGACGCCAACAACCATGATTATGCAAGGATTTTCAACTTCGAATTTTTCTTCACCGAGAATATCGAGCAAAACATTACGTAAATACTTTTGGGCACTTGCTGTATCCGAAATTCTGTCTTTGCGCATAGATTCTTTCAACATATCGATAATATCCTCGACAGTATCCGCGCCCACATCGCTGGTCAACAAAATCATTTCCAATTCATCGTAAAAATCATCATCAAAAATACCGCGTTTGAATAACTCGTTTATTTTGAATCCGATTGACTGCTTTGTCTTTTTAAGACCGTCGATTATTTTTTTGAAAAATCCCATCAGACTACTTCCCCATATGTCTATTGCGCCTGCTTAATTGCATCGTTAAGTTTAACGGAAACAATTTTTGAAACGCCTTTTTCTTCCATTGTCACGCCGTACAATACATCGGCATTTTCCATTGTAGGCTTTTTGTGAGTAATTATTATGAACTGCGTATCATTGGAAAAATTCCTCAAATAACGAGCAATTCTTTCGGCATTTGCATCGTCCAAGGCGGCCTCGATTTCGTCCAAAACGCAAAACGGCATAGGATTCAATTTAAGAATAGCAAATAGTATTGCAGCCGCCGTCAAAGTTCGTTCTCCGCCTGAAAGCAAAGATATATTTTGCAATTTCTTTCCCGGCGGTTGCGCTTCGATTTCAATACCGTAATCCAACGGGTCCTTATTTTCATCCTTATCAAGCGTAAGTTTTGCATTGCCTCCATTGAAAAGTTCTCTGAATACAACCTTAAAATTATCGTTTATTTGAGTCATTCCCGTTTCAAAGCGAGTTTCAATTTCCGCAGTCAATTCTTTTAAAATATCTTTCAAATCCTGTTCTGCCTTACGCAAATCTTCCAACTGCATACCTATATCTCCGTACCGTTCTTCGACATTTTTAAGTTCTTCTATTGCGTGGACATTGACATAACCGAGATTTTGAATAGAGGTTTTGAGTTGCGTAATATTTTCCTTGGCTGTTGATATGTCGTATTCGCTATCTTTAAACTGCATAGCCGCAGAATAGGTTATATTATACTCTTCAAAAACACGCTGTTGCAGTTCTTGTAAATCATCGTCGATTTTGTTGAGTATATATTCCTCTTTGTCTATGACGCCGCGCAAATTTTCCAATTCGGACGACAGGCGTATGCGCTCGTCGCCGGCAATTTGAAATTTGTTGTTCAAATCTTCCTTCAACGTATCTATCGAATTTATTTGTGCCAAAGTTTCGGAAAGACGTTCGCGCTTTTCGTCATGCACTCCGCTGTTAGCCAATGTTTCGGACAAAATATGCAATGACTCTGTAAGTTGATTTTTGTAGTCGGTTTTGCTCTTTACCGCGTCTTCCAAACGTACTATCTCCAATCCTGCATTTTTTATGTCTGCATTTGATTGGTCAATATTAGATTTCAATACACCTACACGGTAGCGCTTACTTGTCAATACTTCTTGCATAGCGTCACGCGCTTTTGTTTCGACAGATAACTTTTCCTTCAATGTGGAAATCTTGGCAACGAGTTTATCTTCGATGTTTTGTAATTCAGACAATTTAACGACGGATTCCTGACCGTTTGTTTTAATTTGTTCAAGTCTGTTTTTGATTTTTTCTTTTTCTGCGCCGAGGCTCAATATGGTTTGCTTATCCGTATTGCTCAAAACATTGGACGTTTCGATTTTTTCCTTATCGGTTGCCACGGCAACACTGACGTTTTGCAATTCGGCAGTCGATTTTTGCAGTAATGCTCTTTCGGAGTCCAATTTGTCCTGTTTGGATTGAAGTTGCTTTTCCGACTCTGCCAAAGCGGCAAGTAACTTTTCCAATTTTGCCTTTCTTTCGGCGAGTTGATTGTCATACGACAACAAATTGTTTGTAGCGCTCTTTCTGCTACCGCCTTCAACCGAGCCGTCGTTAGAAATTCTTTCTCCCGTGAGCGTTACCATACGGTGGACATAACCGTACTTTTTGGCAAGTCTCACTGCATTTTCATAAGTATCTATTACAACAATACCGCCAAGTATCGAATCGAATACGGTTTTGTACTTAGAATCGAATTGCACAATGTCTTTTGCAATGCCCAATACACCGTCTTCAAGCAACACTTCCCTACGCTCTATACTGCGTGGTTTCATTGCATCGATAGGCAAAAATGTTACACGTCCGTACATATTATCCCTGAGGTATGCTATCAGATACTTAGTATCTTCAATTGTTTCGGTAATAACATTCTGAATACGCGCGCCGAGAGCAACCTCAATTGCCGTTTGATATTCTTTGTCTACTTGTATTACATTGGCAACCACGTCACACAAATGCGATTCCAACTCTTCATCGGATTGTGCGTCTTTCATCAAATTTTGGACGCTGCTTTGATATCCTTTGTAATTCTTGACAAAATCCAACAATAAGTCAATACTGCCCTGTTCGCTTGCAACATTCTGTTGCTGCTTTTGTACGTTTTTATTGAAATTGAAAATATCGAATTCAAGTTCTTTTACTGATTTTTTGAGTTTGCCGCACGTTTCTGTCAATTGTTCTTGCAACTTGACATTATTATCGTATCTCTCAAACAAATTGCCTTCTTCGCCTGATAGATTACTCAATCGTTCGGTCAATTCACGCTCTTGTTGTTCTATGTTAGCCAAGCGCGAATTAAGAG
>JAMPHX010000110.1 GCA_023663205.1 Corallococcus sp.
GACGGAGTGCCCGCAACCGCAAAGAGAGTGCTTTTGGGTATAACAAAGGCGTCGCTTGCAACCGACAGTTTCTTGTCTGCGGCATCCTTCCAAGAAACGTCCAGAGTTCTTACCGAGGCGGCAATCAAAAACAAACGCGACCCGCTTTACGGTTTGAAGGAAAACGTCATTATCGGCAAGATGATTTCGGCAGGCACGGGCTTGGAAAAGTACCGCGAGTCGGAACTTGTTCCCACCGAGAAAAACGACCTTTTGTCGGACGACGAGTACGATGGTATGTAACGGGCGCCGTTACTCTGACAGAAATCTGACGTAATAGCGTGTAAATGCAAATTTAATCTGCAAAAGGCAGTCAAGCGTATAAAAACGCTTGACTGCCTTACTGTATTTTGCTAAAATATACGATGGTAATTATGGCTAATAAAAGTAATTCACACGTCGTAATAGGGCTGCGTCAGGTTTTGCGCGAACTCAAAGTAGGCAACGTAGTGTCTATTGTCATGGCAACAGATGCAGACAAAGACTACAAAAGGTCAGTGCTTTCGGCAGCAAAGGAACAGGGCGTTGCGGTAACGCAGCGCGGCACAAGCGAAAGCATAGCGGCGGAATACGGCATAGAAGTCAAAAGCGCCGTCGTAGGCTTTTTGAAGCAAAGTAACAATTAGGTATATCGGCAAATTTTGCCTGTATATAAATTCTTTTACGGAATTTTCCGACTACATCATTAAAAGGAGGTAAAAAAAATGGCAACAATCAATCAGTTGATTAGACAAGGCAGAAAAAGCGAGAAAGAAAAGAGTAAGTCTCCGCTTTTGGACAGTTGTCCTCAAAGACGCGGCGTTTGTTTAAATGTTACAACCACGTCTCCCAAGAAGCCCAACTCCGCAATGCGTAAGATTGCAAGAGTACGCCGTACCAACGGTATGGAAGGTACCTGCTACATTCCGGGCGAAGGACACAACTTGCAAGAACACAGCGTTGTATTGATTCGCGGCGGACGTGTAAGAGACCTTCCGGGTATTCGTTATCACATCATTCGCGGAACACTCGATGCCAGCGGCGTTGCAAACCGCAAACAAGCGCGTTCCAAATACGGCGCAAAACGTCCCAAGAAATAATATTATTTTTCGGACAGACTCTATTTTACAGTTCAATTAGTGATTAGTCGGATTTTAATTTTGACTTTCACGTATAAGCAGTATGCGGAACATCACTTCGCAGAAGTTTCTCCGAGAATAATTCTCGTTGAGTTGGCTGTATAAGTAAAACAAAATTAAACAAAATTCTTAAAAGGAGGAAATTAAAATGCCAAGAAGAAGCGGAGTCCCCAAGAGGGACGTACTGCCCGACCCGATGTATGGCAGCAAGGTTGTAACCAAAGTAATCAACCAAGTTATGCTTGACGGCAAAAAAGGCACTGCTCAGGAAATCGTTTACGGCGCATTTGACGTAATCAAGGAAAAAATGGGCATGGAACCTATGGATGTATTCAATCAGGCAATAAGCAATCTTATGCCTGTACTGGAAGTAAAAGCAAGACGCGTGGGCGGAAGCAACTATCAAGTACCTATGGAAATCAGACCGGAGAGAAGACAAACTCTGGCAATAAGATGGCTTGTAATGTTCGCGCGCAAACGTAGCGAAAAACTTATGTATTTAAGACTCGCAGGCGAACTTATGGACGCGTACAATCAAACCGGCGCGGCATTCAAAAAGAAAGAAGACGTACACAGAATGGCAGAAGCCAACAAGGCGTTTGCCCATTTCAGGTGGTAATTTAAGGAGCATCGATACATGGCGAGATTATATCCCCTGCAAAACGTGCGTAACATCGGTATTATGGCGCACATCGACGCAGGAAAAACAACTACCAGTGAAAGAATACTGTTTTTCACCGGCAAAACGAGAAAACTCGGCGAAGTCCACGAAGGCACGGCAGTCATGGACAGTATGGCACAGGAGCAGGAGCGCGGCATAACAATAGCAAGCGCGGCAACTACCGTACACTGGGTAAACACTCACAACGGAATAGACCACCGTATCAACCTGATAGATACACCGGGACACGTTGACTTTACCGTCGAAGTAGAGCGTTCGCTGCGCGTATTGGACGGCGCCGTTGCGGTATTTTGCGCAAAGGGCGGCGTCGAACCCCAAAGCGAAACGGTTTGGCACCAAGCGTCCAAGTATAATGTACCGCGTATTGCGTTTGTCAACAAAATGGACATAAACGGCGCAAACTTCCACAACGTAGTCAAGATGATGCGCGAAAGGCTCAAAGCCAACGCTATGCCTATTCAGTTGCCGATAGGCAAGGAAGAAAACTTCAAAGGCATGGTCGACGTAATCACCAAGAAGGCGTATTATTACAACGACCCCACGGGAATTAAAATTGACGAAGCGGAAGTGCCTGCCGATATGGTTGCGGAAGTCAACAAGGCTCACGACGAACTTGTAGAGTTTCTTGCGGGTTTGGACGACAACCTTATGGAAAAGTTTTTTGAAGAAGGCGACCTTTCGGTTGAAGAAATTCGAACGACTTTGCGTAAAGCGGTTATCGACCTCAAAATAAACCCAGTGCTTTGCGGAACGGCGTACAAAAACAAAGGCGTGCAAAAGTTGCTTGACGCAATTTGCGATTATCTGCCTTCGCCCGTCGATATCGACCACGTTGTAGGTTTCGACATTCACGATGAAAACGTCAAGATTGAAAGAAAAACCGACGATAACGAACCTTTCTGCGGATTGGCTTTCAAGATTGTCGCCGACCCGTTTGTAGGCAAACTTGCTTACTGCCGTGTGTATAGCGGCAAGTTGCAGGCGGGCAGTTACGTATACAACTCAACCAAGGGCAAGCGTGAACGTATCACAAAGGTAGTGCAAATGCACGCCGCGCAACGTGAGGAAATCGACGAAACCTACGCAGGCGAAATCGTTGCGCTTGTCGGTCTCAAAGATACGACCACGGGAGATACGCTTTGCGAAGAAAAGAACCCCATTGTTTTGGATAGCATGGTATTCCC
This sequence comes from Corallococcus sp., assembly GCA_023663205.1. Lineage (GTDB taxonomy): Bacteria > Bacillota > Clostridia > Christensenellales > CAG-314 > RGIG5495. The sequence goes on from JAMPHX010000110.1 coordinate 3,024, forward strand.
CGAACCGGTTATCAAGGTTGCAATAGAACCTAAGACCAAGGCGGGACAGGAAAAGATGACGCTTGCGCTCATCAAACTTGCGGAAGAAGACCCGACATTCAAGACGTACACCGACCAAGAAACGGGACAAACTATTATTGCCGGTATGGGCGAACTTCACTTGGAAATAATCGTCGACAGATTGCTTCGCGAGTTTAAGGTCGAAGCCAACGTAGGCAGACCGCAAGTATCTTACAGAGAAACCATCACTAAAGCGGTGGAAGCGGAAGGCAAGTACGTACGTCAATCGGGCGGTAAAGGACAATACGGACACTGTAAAATCAAGATGGAACCCCTCGAAGCAGGCAAAGGATACGAGTTTGTCGACGCAACGGTGGGCGGAAGCATTCCCAAGGAATACATTCAGCCTATCAACAACGGTATACAGGAAGCGGCAAAGAACGGACCTTTGGCAGGTTATGAAATGGTCGACTTCAAAGTCACCGTATACGACGGTAGTTTCCACGCGGTAGACAGCAGCGAAATGGCATTCAAGATTGCCGGTTCGCTTGCATTCAAGGAAGCGTCCGCCAAGGCAAATCCGATACTGCTCGAACCCATGATGAAGGTTGAAATAACAATGCCCGAAGAATATTTGGGCGATGTAATGGGCAATGTATCCAGCCGCCGCGGCAACGTCAACGGCATTGAAATCCGTAACGGAGTTCAGGTAGTAGACGCGTTTATACCCCTTGCGGAGATGTTCGGTTACGCAACCGACCTCAGAAGCCGCACGCAGGGCAGAGGCAACTACTCGATGCAGTTTGACCACTTTGCGGAAGTTCCCAAGGCTATCATAGAAAAA
>JAMPHX010000111.1 GCA_023663205.1 Corallococcus sp.
CAAAAAGCGGAACAAAGTCGCCTGCGCCTCCCGTAAATGCAGGACCCAAAACTCCAAATTGTATGGAATAGTCCATTGTGACGTTTTGTCCGTTAATTAGTCCGCGGTTATTCATTACATACTGCAAAATCATCGCGGGCATTCCTGCCGGTCTGCCCATCAAAACGGTTTTGTCGATGGCTTGACTGTAATCGAAATTTTCTATCATTTCTCGGGCAACAAGAAAACTGCCGTCACGCTTCGTAAGTTGACCGACAATTTTGGGATGGTCTTTTTTGCCTTCCAAGTAGACGTATATACTTGCTTCGCAGCCCATCAGTCCTATATCCGCCTCGCCGGTAAGTAAAGCCGTCATTACGTTGTCCGCGCCTGCGCCGTTTGTTATTTCTACCGTCAGACCTTCGTCTTGGAAGTAACCGAGAGCCATGGCAATGTATTGCGGAGCATAAAATATACTGTGAGTAACTTCATTTAGTCTTATTGTATTTTCGTCGTTAGTGCAGGCGGCAAACGCAAACGACAAAGCAAGCATTAAAACGCAAATTATTATGCAAAATGTTTTTTTCATATTTTTGTCAGAATCCTCCATATTTTCGGGTATATAGCATTGTATTGTCGCATTAAAAAAAATGTTAAATGCGGCAAACTATTTGACAATTTTGCATATGCGCGTACAATATAAAAAGTATGAAAGACAAAACAAATACTCCGCCGTCCAAACAGTCGACTGCGGAAAATGATAACGCTCCAAACACTGCCGACCGCAAAGCGCAAGTAAAAGCAATAGTATTGCGCTTTTTAAACAATGTATTTGTAGTCGGACTCGGCGGTATGGCGCAAGGCTTATTTGCCACGCTGATAGTAGGTACGATAATTTGCCAAATTGCTTCATATATCCCGGGAGATGTGGGGTATTATCTCAATTCGATAGGCACATTTGCAAAAATACTGATGGGAGCGGGTATAGGATTTGCCGTATCGAGAAAATTCGATGCAAGTGCGCTTGTAGGCGTTTCCGCATCTGTTGCAGGTATGATAGGCGCATATGCCGGCAAAATAATTTCGCATGGAGTATTTAACGGCAGCGAAACTTTGCTTGCAGGAGTGGGAGAGCCTTTGGGTGCATATGTCGCGTCGTATTTTTCGGTGTTCTTGGGCAAATTGGTTTCGGGAAAGACAAAAGTGGATATTCTTGTTACGCCTCTTGTATGTGTTTTGGGCGGAGGAGTAATAGGGCTTTTGTTAGGGTCGCCGATATCTTTTGTAATGAATGTTATCGGGCAAGTGATAAATTCGGGAGTGGAACAGCAGCCGATAATTATGGGTATGGTAGTATCTGCTCTTATGGGTATTGCGCTTACATTGCCTATATCGTCCGCGGCAATAGGAATGTCGCTGGGACTCGGCGGAATTGCCGCAGGCGCCGCCACCGTAGGGTGCTGTTGTCAAATGGTTGGGTTTGCCGTTATGAGTTTCAAGGAGAACCGTTGGGGCGGACTTGTTTCTCAGGGTATAGGTACCAGTATGTTACAAATGCCAAATATAGTAAAACATCCGCAGATATGGGCACCGCCTATTATCGCAAGCATTATTTTGGGTCCTATATCTGCCGCCGTATTCAATATGCAAAGCAATGCAGTCGGCAGCGGAATGGGTACGGCAGGTTTGGTCGGCCCGATAATGACGTTTACTACAATGATTGACGGCGGCGTCGCGTGGTGGATTGTCCTTCTTGAAGTTATCTGTATGTATTTCGTCTTGCCTGCCGCTATTTGCTTCGGCTTATGTTTCGCAATGCGAAAGTTGGGTTGGATAAAGGACGGTTGGCTGAAAATTTAATCGCGCTAAATGCTTGCATTTTGATGTGATTTTTGTTACAATGTTTCTATAAATTCAAAGACGTTATCAGGCGGAGGAGTAAACAACGCTTGCCTCATTTGCAGAGAGCCGACTACGGTGAAAATTCGGTATTGAGGCGGTTGTTGAAGTAGCCGACCGAGTTCGCAAGGTGAAATGCAGTAGCCTTGTGCGTGGTTATTGCACGTTACAGCAATAAGAGAAACTCGGCGCAAGCCGTGTTTGAAATTGGGTGGTACCACGGTAATTCGTCCCGACGCAGTTATGTGTCGGGATTTTGTTTTGTGCGGGACAAACTGTTGGAATTCAACAAGTTTTCTATTTTGCTGCCGTGCATAAACTACGCGGACAAATACAGCGTTGACTTTATAATAAAAATTTTACATTATTGCAATACGGGAGAAACAATATTATGGAAAAAAATTATCAACCTTCGCAATTTGAAAAGGGTATTTACGAAAACTGGATGCAAAAGGGATATTTTACACCCGAAGCAAAAGAGGGGGCAAAGTACTTCTCTATGGTTACTCCGCCTCCGAATATTACGGGACAATTGCATCTCGGTCATGCGCTCGACAATGCAATCCAAGACAGTTTGATTCGTTTCAAGCGTATGCAGGGATACAACACATTGTGGCTTCCGGGAACCGACCACGCAAGTATTGCTACCGAAGTAAAGATAGTTGAGGCATTGAAGGCGGAGGGAGTAGATAAACATGAACTCGGCAGAGATAAATTTCTTGAAAGAGCATGGCAATGGAAGGAAAAGTACGGCGGACGAATTGTTGAACAGTTAAAGTATCTCGGCAGCAGTTGCGATTGGTCGCGGCTGGCTTTTACGATGGATGAAAAGTGCAGCAAGGCTGTAAGACGAGCGTTTTGCAAAATGTACAACGACGGATTGATTTACCGCGGAGACAGATTGATAAATTGGTGTCCCAAGTGTAATACCGCATTATCGGATGCTGAAGTGGAATACGAGCAGCAAGACGGTAGTTTTTGGCATTATAGTTACTACACAAAGGACGGTAAGGATAAGGTTACTTTTGCCACTACGCGCCCCGAAACAATGTTGGGCGATACGGCTGTCGCCGTAAATCCCAAAGACGGCAGGTATTCCCATTTGGTAGGAAAAACCGTAGTTGTTCCGTTTGTTAATAGGGAAATCCCCGTAATTGCCGATGATTACGTGGATATGGAATTCGGTACAGGCGTAGTCAAAATCACTCCCGCACATGACCCAAATGACTTTGAAGTAGGATTGCGTCACAATTTACCTGTAATTCGCGTAATGAACTATGACGGCACAATGAACGAAAATGCGGGTGAGTTTAACGGACTTGACAGGTATGAATGTCGCAAACAAATTGTCGAGCGTTTGAAAAACGAAGGCATATTGGAAAAAATAGAGCCGCATTCGCATAACGTCGGTACTTGTTACCGTTGCCATACAACCGTCGAGCCTATAGTATCAAAACAATGGTTCGTAGCAATGGAAAAACTTGCCGCTCCCGCAATAGAGGCAGTCAAAGAAGGCAAAATAGTATTTCATCCCGAAAGGTTTGCCAAGACGTATTTCAATTGGATGGAAAACATTCGCGATTGGTGTATTTCTCGTCAATTGTGGTGGGGACATCGTATTCCCGTTTGGTACTGTGACGATTGCGGAACCGAAATATGTTCCGAAACCGATATTTCCGAGTGTCCGCATTGTCATTCGCAGCATGTTCGTCAAGATGAAGACGTTCTCGATACTTGGTTTAGCAGCGCATTGTGGCCGTTTTCGACACTTGGTTTTTGCGACAACGAAAAAGATTATCAATGTTTCTTCCCAACAAGCGTACTGTCCTGCGGTTACGATATCATTTTCTTTTGGGTTGCCCGCATGATATTCAGTTCCCTGTACAACACAGGCAAAGTGCCGTTCAAAGATGTTCTAATGCACGGAATCGTACGGGATGAACAGGGACGTAAAATGA
>JAMPHX010000112.1 GCA_023663205.1 Corallococcus sp.
TCAAGACCGACTCGGGATTTTTGGCGCTGACCGCTAAGGAAGCGTCGCTTGCCGAACCTACCGCCTGCATAAATTGCGGCAAATGCGCAACGGTGTGTCCTATGCACCTTATGCCTATGTATATCGATTTTTACGCTCACGCGGGCGACTTTGACAACGCGGTAAAATACGGCGCGAAAAACTGCTTCGAATGCGGAACTTGCGCGTATGTTTGTCCTGCAAAACGTCCTATCGTGCAAAGCGTAAGACTTACAAAAATGAAAACCAAGGAGAAGAAATAAAATGGAAAAATTAGTTTATTCAAGTTCTCCGCACATAAAATCCAACCGCACGACAAAACGCGTGATGATTGACGTGTGTATCGCGCTGCTTCCCGCGTGCATAGTGGGTTGCGTTTACTTCGGTTGGCAGGCGATAGTTACGTTTGCAATTGCTTGCGCGGCGTGCATTGCTTCCGAAGTTGTGTTCAGACTTTGTCAAAAGGTGCCTTTCAAGCAAATTTGGAAGGAATTTGACTTTACTTCGCTTGTTACCGCGCTTTTGGTGGCAATGAATATGTACAAGGAAACGCCTTGGTACGTAACGCTTCTTGCTTCCGTATTTTCGATAGTAGTAGTCAAGATGCTGTTTGGCGGAACAGGCAAAAATATCGTCAATCCGGCAATGACGGGCAGAGTATTTGCCGCAATCGCATTTCCCACAATGTTTACGGGTGCAATGATATCGGCTGCTCCTTCCGTCGGTTCTATTGACGGCGGTACTGTTACTTCGGGCGCTACGCCTCTCGGCGCATTGCTAAATCCCAATACGGTAACCAGTTCGCTTTCGACGCTCGATTTGCTTTTGGGCACGGGCGTAGGCGGTGCAATAGGCGAAACCTGCAAACTTGCGCTTATCGCGGGAGGAATATATCTTGTAGCGCGCAAGGTTTTGAATTTCCGTTGGCCGCTTGTATATATGGGCGTTGTGGGCGTGTTCAGTATGTTGCTTCATTGGGCAATCAACGGCGAATTTGTCGTTTCCGTCTTGTGGGATTCGATACTTTCGGGCGGCGTTGTTTTGGGAGCGGTATTTATGGCGACCGACTTTGTGACGACACCAAACACCAAATTGGGCAATTACATCTACTTTGTTGCGCTCGGTTTGCTGACGGCAGGATTGCGTTACGCTTGCGGAACGGAAGTTGTTTCGTACTGCATTTTGCTTATGAACTTTGTAGTCCCGCTTATCGACAAATTTGTAGTAAACAAACCTTTCGGTTGGCAGAAACCGGAAAAATCCGCCGAAACGGCAAAGGAGGGCAAGTAAATGAGTGCAAAAGCATTTTTCAAAAGCACTTCCTTCAAATCGGTCGTCGTACTAATTGCAATTGCAATAGTGTGCGTGGCGTTGCTTGCGCTTCTAAACGACGTGCTGTACGTTTCGGAGGACGTACGTTTTAACCGTGCTATGTCCAAGATATATCCCGAAGCGCAGTTTACTAAGGTAAAAGAGGGAGAATTCAAATACGGTTATACCGATAAAGAACCGTACAAGAGCAATCTGTACGGAACTGCTTACGATTGCGGCTGGGCAGGAACGGAAAAAGGCTCTCGCATAGTGGCAATCGAAGCAAAAAGCGACGGCGTAGGTTACCAAAACGGCGACATAACGCTGTACGTTGTAATAAAGGAAGTACAGACTTCCGAAAAGGTTGTAGGTCAAATTGCCGCTTGGTCGGTAAAGAAAAACACCAAACAAACCCTTATGGCTAATATTCCCTCTGCGGGAACCCAAGAAGGCGATTGGTACATCGGTACAGATATTGCCGATGCGGCTGCTCTCGGCAACAACTACGTGGGCGGCGTCACTATGAGCAGCAATGCAATAAACCACGCAATCAATGCCGCAGCGGAATACGCCAGAGGCATATTGGAAATGGGCAGTAACCCTCAGGAAGAAGCCAGACAGGAACTTATGTCCAAACTTGCAGCCAACGGTCATACCGGCGTAGAGTTGGAAGCATTGAATTCCGCATATTACGAACACTTGACGGTTGAAGGAACAGCGCTTGCTTACGCATTCAAGAAGGACGGCATTATGGCGTTTGCCTACACGGTTAACGGCGGACTTGCATACATTGCCGTCGAAGTAAACGGACTGGGAACTGCAAATCACAACGTGCTGTTTGCAGATAATGCTCCCGCGGGACTTTCCGACATAGTAAAGACGGTAGAAATTAACGAAAAGGGCAAATTCGGCGTATTGTCGTTGGACGACAGCGGCGAAAACCGCGTGTACGTTGTAAAAGGCCGTGCGGAAGGCAAGCCGGAATGGTGGGTTCATGCCAATGAATACGTTTTGCAAGTAGAAGTAAAAGACGGCGCCGTTGTTGCTTGTACGATAGTCAAATCCGGTTTTGTTCCGGGTGACCCTGCGGAAGAAAAAACCAAAGCAATGCTTACGGCTGTTATCGGCAAAAACTATGACGAGTTGACGGGCGACTTCCTTGACAAGAACAAGATTTCGGGTGCAACGTCGTCGGCAACCAACATTTTTGAAACGGTAAGATACGCTTTGGAAGTTGATAAGACATACGGAGGTGCAAACTGATGAGTAAAGGCAGAATAAAAGATATTGCATTGGACGGTCTTGTCCGTCAAAATCCGACATTTAAGTTGGTACTCGGAACCTGCCCGACCCTTGCCGTAACAACATTGGCAATAAGCGGTTTGGGTATGGGACTTGCGGCGACCTTCGTGCTTATTTGCAGTAATGTAATAATTTCGCTGCTTCGCAACATAATCCCCGATAAGGTACGTATACCGTGCTTTATCGTAATAATCGCAACATTCACAACGGTAGTGCGCTTTTTGCTTGACGCGTTTGTTCCCAGTTTGTTTGACTTGTTGGGACCCTTCCTATCGCTTATAGTCGTCAACTGCATTATTTTGGGCAGAGCAGAAAGTTTCGCTTCGCACAACCCCGTAGGACACTCGGCGTTGGACGGACTGTTTATGGGCTTGGGCTTTACCTTTGCGTTGACTCTTATGGGAATAGTAAGAGAATTGCTTGGCGCAGGCTCGCTGTTCGGATTCCAACTGTGGGATTTCAAAATCGAGTTTTTTGCAAAACCCGCGGGCGCGTTCTTCACTTACGGAATATTCATTGCGTTGTTTACGCTTATTTCAAGCGCGGTGGAAAGAAAGTCGCGTCACAGTCACAACCTGCTTGTAGCAAAGGAGGCAAAGTAATATGCAAGTTCTTCCTATAATAATCGCTGCATTGTTTGCGCAGAATTTCATATTGGTACAGTTCTTGGGTATATGTCCGTTCCTCGGCGTATCCAAAAAGACGTCGTCGGCTCTCTCCATGGGCATTGCGGTAACATTTGTAATGGTAATAACGTGTGCGGTGGTTTACCCGTTGTACGTATACGTGCTTACTCCGCTCAACATTCAATACCTTGACATCATCGTATTTATTTTGGTAATTGCGTCGCTCGTCCAGATAATCGAGATGGTTCTCAAAAAGTTCTCTCCGGGATTGTATTCGGCGCTCGGCATTTACCTTCCGCTGGTTACCACCAACTGCGCAATACTGGGTGTTGCCAATTTGGTTGTCAGTTACGTCGAGGGTACGGGATTTACGTACAACTACGGTGAAGCGGTGCTTTACGGTTTGTTTGCGGGTCTCGGATTTACATTGGCAATAGTGCTTATGTCGGGCTTGCGCGAAAAGGTAGATAAGTACAATCTTCCCCGTCCGCTCAAAGGTTTCCCCGTAACAATGTTGATTGCTTGCTTTATGGCTATGGCGTTTGCGGTATTCGCATCCATACCTACTGCCTAATAAGG
>JAMPHX010000113.1 GCA_023663205.1 Corallococcus sp.
GAGGGCGTGCGCGTGAATAACGGAGCGGTGGATTTGTCTGAATATCTTTGGAACGGAGGAAACAATGCTGGATAGAAAAACGGAAATAATATTGAAATACCTAAGCAATACCATAGGCACAAACTTTACTGTCGTAACCAAGACGGATTTAATTGACGCTTTGGCAAAAAAAGCGAGCGTGGACGACGTTCAATTGGATTCGTCGCTCAATTACTTGAAGGAAAACAACTACATTACCGTCAAATATCAAGACAGCGCCGAAATCTGTCTTGCGGTAACAATGAAAAGCGCGGCTTATCTCGAACACAAGAGCAGCGAGGCAACCAAGGCGGAACTTACAAAAAAGCAGCACGCCTACGTATTTTTGTACGGCGCATTGGGCGCGTTTGTAGGCGCGTTTTTGGCTGTGTTATTGCACGGATTGATATTTTAGGAGGAAGATATGCTTAACAAACGCGAAGTTGCCGTAATGAAATGCGTATACGATTTGAGCCGCAAAAACGACGGGAGTTGCATTGTTTCCAACAAACGGATATTGCAATCCGTCCCCGAAAAGTTCAAACTTGCCGATAACGATATCGATACAATACTCAAACAGTTGGAGTACGACGGATACTTTGAGTGCGTCAAATCCGACAAACGCGGTGAAATCGTCAACGTGATAAATCTCAAAGAAAAGGGCAAAGCATTTAAACGCGAGTTGGTTCAGCGCCGCAGAGAAATCGGACGCTCGTTTGCTTGGCGTATGGCATATGCTGCCGTCGGCGCGGTAGTGACGTTTGTCGTTACGCAGATACTGGGCAAGTAGATGTGCCGCAAATAACCGTGCGGCGGAGTACATACCGATTTTTACCGAATAAATTGCGGTTTTTGTTGAAAAAAACGCGTGTATATGATAAAATTGACGTATGCTTAAACTTCCGATAAACGATATGCTCAAAAAATACGCTTCGTCAAGTGCGGTCAGACTTCATATGCCGGGGCACAAAGGTACTGTAAACGCCGAAGATATTACCGAACTTTCCTTTACCGACGACCTGCGCTGTCCCGACGGCGTGATTTTGCAGTCGGAAAAGCAGTATGCCGATATTGCGGATGCAAAATACTGTCACTACGTAGTCAACGGCTCGACGGGCGGATTGTTTGCAATGGCAATGTGCAGTAAAGGCAAGGTGCTTGCGGAAAGCAACAGACACGTTTCGCTGTCAAATGCTCTCGATATTTTGCACAAAACGGTAGTTACCGTCGAAAACCGCGCAGAGAACGGAAAGTATCTTCCGCTTACCTTGCAACAAATTGCGGACGCAGTGGAAGCGGACGGCGAAATAGGCACGGTGTTTGTAACAAGTCCAGACTATTTCGGCAGAACGGCGGATTTGAAAAGCATATACAAATATCTAAAACAACGAGGCATTTTGCTGTTTGTGGATTCTGCGCACGGCGCGCACTTCGGGTTTTCCAAGTTGCTTCCGCCCAATGCCGCAAAGTACTGCGATGCGGCGGTGGAATCGGTACACAAGACTTTGGGAGGAATGACTCAAACTGCCGTGCTTCTTACAAACGACAAAAGTTTGTCTTATTTACTCAAAGACAGTCTAAACAAAGTAACAACCACCAGCCCCAGTTTTGTGCTTGCTGCAAGCATCGAAAGCGCAATCGTTTACGCGCATATGCACGCAAAGGAAGCATACGAAAGGCTGTACAAGGATATAGAACGCTTCAAACGTCAGTGCCAAATTAGCGGTTGGAAGGTTGCGTATACAGACGACTTTACGAGGCTTGTAATAGACTGCGGCGCGCGCGGCATAAACGGCAAAAGTCTGCTCGGAGAGTTGGAAAAGCGCGGAATATTTTGCGAGTTTGCAACCGAGAGGTATCTTGTCGCTATAATTACGCTGTACGACAGCGGAGTAAGCGTGGACGCTTTTGCTACTGCTTTGCAAAATGTAAATGCCGCAAATTCCGTTTCGGATTTCGATTACGTGGAAAGATGTTTCGGCAAAGAGGTTATTTAGGGAATTATGAAAAATTTTATTACAATAGAAGGCTGCGACGGCGTCGGCAAAACGTATCAGACCCGTAAACTCAAAGAATACTGCACAGACAGCGGTTTAAACGTGGTTTTTACGCGTGAACCGGGAGGCAGTGCGATAGCAGAAAAAATACGCAACATAATACTCGACGTCAACAACAAGGAAATGTCGGATATGTGCGAGGCGTTTTTGTACGCAGCGGCGCGTATCCAACATCTCGAAGATATAGTAAAACCCGCGCTCAAAGAGGGCAAAACGGTAATTTGCGACAGGTTTGTACATTCGTCTTATGTTTACCAAGGTTTGGGCAGAGGTTTGGGACTGGAAAAGATAATCGATTTGAACGCGCTTGCCGTCGGCGAATATATGCCGGAATTTACCGTGTTTTTGGATTTGTCGCCGGATGAGGCGTTTAAGCGTAAAGGCGGCGCGGACAAAACCGACAGATTGGAAAACGTGGATTTTTCCTTCCATAAACACGTATACGAGGGGTACAAACATTTGATAGAGCAATCTCCCGAAAAGTTTGTCGTGATAGACGCATCGGGCAGCAAGGAACATACTCAGCAGAAACTGAGAAATGCTTTGATTGAACGCGGAGTGCTTAAATGACAGACGGTTTAAACTTGATTGCCAAGCGTTTTGCCGAGGGAAATGCGGTACACGCTTATATCGTGGAGGGCGAAAAATCCAATCTTCCCGATTTACTCAAACGGTGCGCGCAAATAGCAATGTGCAAAGAGGGCGGATGCGGCAAATGCAACACCTGCCGCAAAATATCGCTTGAAGAACACGCCGATTGGATAAGTCTGCCGCGCGATAAAAGTAAAAACCGTCTTACCGTAGACGATATCAATTATCTTGTAGAGGAAAGCATAAAGCGTCCCGTAGACAGCGGCGACGTGAGGGTTTTTACGGTAAACGCATCCGACAGTCTAAGCGGCGCGGGCGCAACCGTTTGGCAAAACAAACTGCTCAAAACTTTGGAAGAACCCGTTGGCGGAGTATATATCTTTGTAGGCGTCACCAATTGCGACGGATTGCTTCCGACGGTAATTTCGCGCTGTCAATCGGTCAAACGCAACAACCGCACCTTTGCGGAAATAACGCAAAGTTTGGTTGCAGAGGGGTACAACCTCAAATCCGCGCAATACGCTGCGGCTATGTCCAATGGCGATTCCGAAAACGCCCGCAAAATAATAGGCGACGTAAGTTATTTCGATTCGTTGGCGCTTGCACAAAGACTGCTTATAGAAATGACTTCCACAAAGACGGCTTTGCCGGTTGTATCGGCAATAGTGGCGCGCCGCGATTGTCAGGACAAAATTCTTGCCGCAACCACGCTTCTTCTGCGTGAGAGTTTGGCATACCGTCTTGCTCTCGAGAGCATTATTCTCACCGAGTACAAAAGCGAAATTTTGAAGATATGCGAAAATTACTCGGTTGCCGCGGCAATAACTTGTATAGAAAAAATAAACGAAACATCCAAACGATTGCAAAACGGCGGAAACTTTACCGTCGAAGCGGATAATTTGGCGATAGAAATGGCGGAGGTAAAATACAGATGCCGAATATAGTGGGAATACAGTTTAAAGAGGGCGGTAAAGTTTACTACTTTTTGCCCAAGGACATAGAGTTTCAAAAGGGCGACGGCGCCATTGTGGAAACGGCGCGCGGCGTAGAATACGGCAAGGTGGCAATTGCCAACAAAGAGGTATCGGAAGAAAGCATAGTGGGCGAGCTTAAACTCGTCGTACGCAAAGCAACC
>JAMPHX010000114.1 GCA_023663205.1 Corallococcus sp.
AACGCAACGCTCTTTTCGGTAGAATATTTTTTTGCCAAAGACACCGCTTCATTTATTACTATCGGGGCGGGTGTTTCGGTATATGACATCTCGGCAATTGCCATTTCGATAATAGCCAAATCAACCTTGTAAATTCGCTCGCATTTGTAACCGCGCGAAAATTCACCGACAGTATGTTGCAATGCCTCGCTGTTGTCCGTGGTTAAACCGACAAGTTTGCTAACAAATTCAATATCTTCTTCGTTTAACTTTTCCGTATCGTATTGGTCAAAAGAATATTCCACATCATTTGACATCAAAAATTGATATACTTTCGAAAAAGCAACCTCTCTTGCGTAACTGCGCATAAATCACCTCAAAAAGCATAAACCCTTTGAAATTTCAAAGGGTTAAAATCGACTAATTTTCGTCAAATTCCACGTCGATAACATGCACATTGACTTCATGAACTTTGAAGCCATAAGTGTTTTCCAATGCATTTTTGACAGTGCTTTGAATGTCGCTCGCCGTTTCTTTAACATTGACGGAAGCGTGCAATTTTACAAATACATTGATAAAAATCTCGTCGCCGAGGTTATCAACCTTTATACTTTCGAGCCATTGCTTCGATTGCACAGGGTATTTAATTACACCTTTAACTTCGCTTAACGCGCAATCAACTATATTCCAAATTATTTTGGAATCGTATACGACTTTGCCGAGTTCATCTTTTTTGGTAATTACTTTCATTAGTCTAACTCCGATTATGTTACAAATGCCGACATATGTCTATTGGGTCTTTTACAGCATTTGTGGATATTATAACACAACCAATTAAATTTTACAATGCCTAAATAGCAAGAATTTTAACATAATCGGGCGTAATCGAGGCTTCACGGCTTATTATATCGTAAATGCGTGCAGTGTCTTGACGTTCAAGTTGGTCTTTCCCTACAATTACATTGACATTGGAATTTGTTGAGCCAACGCTTACAAGCACTTCGTCAAACCCCTGCGCTTTAAGCAGTGTTTCAATCAACATTTCCGTATCCATTGCATTGACAAGTTTTTGCTTTTGTTCTAATGCGCTTTTACGGGCAGCGGCATATTCATCGCCTTCCATTGCCAAGATTTCATTCAACTGAGCAATTTCGTAGTCACGTGTAGATTGCCTATCGGCTTTCGATGTGGTAAAGAAACTTCCTACTGTCGTAGTCCCGCCGTTAGAACCGTCACCGTCTTTCTGCGTAAGCAGCGTCACATTGAGAACCGCTGCAACCGCCAATACTAATACCATAGATACAAGCAGTATTATCTTTTTGCCTTTTCTCATTTATCTTTCCTCCCTTTCAACTGAAAACTTGAACTTGACTGCTGTTTATATTCAGCAGAGTTACAACAATTTCGTTTATCCGCATTTTAATAATCGGATTTTTAGCACCGTCGGCTACCACCACCACGCCTTGAATCAACGGAGCCACCTCTTTGACAATCAGCGGTTCACCGCCTACGGTTACAATCGTCTCGGTTTCTGTCGTTACGCCCCCGCTTACCTGCTTTTTTGTTTCAAATGCATACACTTTTTCTACGCCGGAAACATATGAGATTGCAACAGAAACGCAATTGACGCCGTCAACAGCACTTATTACGTTAATCAGTTTATTTTCCAAACTGCTCATATATTCGTAAAATGAATAAGTTGTATTATCTGAAGACGTCGATTTTTGTAATCCCGTACCTACAAACAAACAAATTACCACAATGCAAAGTATTACAGCCAAAATTATTTCTATATTTTTAACGGATTTGATTTTTAAATACAGTTTTTTCAAACTATTCATAACTCACCCTCACAATGATATCCTTTACGTTCAGTGCGGAAGAAATTGCCTTTTTGACAATTTGCGCGCAATGTTCTGCAGACATATCTTTATTAAATATTGCCTCAGACAAATCTACGTCTATGTGTTCCAGTGCCATAGTAGTTCCGATAGTCACTGTTATTTGAGCATTGCATATACCCTCTTTCTCAATTGCAGTTGTACATATACGAATGGTATTTTCGCAATTCTCTTTTTTGACGTATTCCAAATAATTGTTTTGAATGCCGTTTGCGACAGATGTTTCCGGAAAAATAACATCTAAATCAACGTCCCCGTTCAATAGTTTCGGCAAAGGCGACAGCATAACAAAAACAGCAATGAGCGATGTTACGGTTTTTATATATTTGTTTGTTTCTCCGTCAGGAACTACCACATCGCACAATACCGTAAGTAAAATTATTCCCACGACGGAAATAGCCCATACTATCACAGTCTACACTCCTCCGATACCGTTAGCGGTATATATCGATAACATTACCATTATCAAAAACATAAACCCGACAGCAATCAATATCAATGCCAAAAAGGTTAGATTTTTGCTGAGTTTACCGAAAAAACTTACATACTTACTGTCGCACACCGGTTCGGCAACAGCCGAGATGAAATGAAAGCCGATGTTCAATGTCAATATGGTGAGAATCGGAACCAATACGGTAGAAAAAGTTATCAGCAATGTTACAATACCAAAAGAGTTTTTTATCAAAGTCGTACCAGCCATTATCAAATCAAAACCGTCCGAGAGATACCCGCCCAAAAGAGGAATGTAACTTTTGGTTGCAAATTTAGCGGCGCGTATAGATATCCCGTCAGCAGTTGCGGCAGTTATGCCTTGAACAGACATAAAGGCGCTGAACACCATAAAAACCACCCCGAGCAACCAACCGCAACTGCTCGTAAAAAATTTTGAAATTTTACCGATTTTTATATTATCGGATAAACTTGAAATAATCGAAAATATCAACGAAAATGCGCATAACGGCAATATTACTATATCGATAATTTTAATAATAGTGCCGGATAACATTGCCACCATAGGTTGATATACTTTTGCCGATACAACATTTCCGTTTGCAATCATCAATGTAATCATTATCGGCATACAAATATCCGTTATTTGCGAAATCTGCGCAATGACCGAATATACACTTTTGTATGCAGCAAACAATACCGATATACTAAGAGAAATAATTGTTGCAAATCCTGCAAGATACACCACATTACCCGTACCCTTGGATGCAAATGCAGCGTGCTTTGACAGCAAACTTATTACAATTGCAATTACGAGTATCGTTATCAATTGCGGAAGCAATGTCTTGAATTCGCTAAAAAACGCAGACAAAATGAACGCCAAAAAGTCTTTGGCATCATCAAATTCGCCGTTTAGTATTTGTTTTATTTTTGCAACCACATCTCCGACAAATGTTCCGTCGGCAATACTTTGCGTATCTGAAAAATCAATATTGCCCAGTTGATTGTTAATGGTATTATTTAAATCGTCCGCAGTATCCGCATATGCAAAATACGGGGAAATGTTCATTGCAACCAATAAGCACAATACTATAACTAAAAAGATTTTTTTCATTGCAGTAACCCCATCAACAATGATAACAACTGATTGATAGCAGGCAAAGCAACCAACACGATTGCTATTTTGGACGCAAACAAAACTTTGTCACCCAAAGTCTTACAATTTGCATCAACACAGACGCTATTGCAAAATTCGGCAATGTAGCCTATACCTATTATTTTAATTACGGCAGAAAATGATTGGTTGTCGATTCCCGCTTTTTCGGATAAGTTGTAAAAGGCACTGACAACTTCAAATATTTCATCCATAACACTAAAAAT
>JAMPHX010000115.1 GCA_023663205.1 Corallococcus sp.
ATCCATAACACTAAAAATGCAAACAACGGATGCCGCGATTGTCAATACAATAGCCAATTCCGGTTTAACCTGTCTGACTAATACAATTGCAACTACAGAAATAATGATAACAGCGCATATCTTCCATATATCCATATCAAATATCAAACAACGAACGTATTGTATCAAACAACTGAACAAGCATATCTACTACAAGAACCAATGCAAGTATCAATCCTGCAATGGATACAAGCGTCGCAATATCGTCGCGATTGGCACGCTTCAACAAAATGCCCGCTACAGCGCTCAAAAGTCCGATTAGCGCAATCTTAATGATTATAGAAACATCCATATATCAATCTCCATATCCTAAACAAACAGTAAGCCGACTGCGATTCCCATCAACACTCCCACCTTGATATAAACATTGCGCTTCGAATTGGCTTCTGCAAGTTGTTTTTCCAAAAACGATTTGAATATCTCGGAATATCTTTCGATATGTCGTAGACAAAAATCTGTATTGGAAGTTTTGATACCGTCAAGGAATTCTGCCACTTTTTCATTCTCGTGCTTTGCAAGTATCGGGGATGCACCTTTAATAACTTTTGAAAACTCATCAGATGATTTTTTTTGATACATATCGATAAAATCGTTTAATGCAATCTTTTCAGACTTAATGTTATTTGCCATAGAATCGCAAAATGCACACAGTTCGCCGAATACCCTTTCGCGCTTTGTCAGTTTGTTTTCAAGATGCTTTCCCACGAGAAATCCTGTGATTCCGGTCAAAATCAATATTACTATGTCAGTCATATTATTATTTCGTTACCGCATCTATCGAATAATGTCGGCAATTCTCCCAAAGTATTATTCAAAAGCACATAATAATCGAATTTTATATTGTTTGCCCTGCACTTACTGAATACCGTATCGATATTATTGCCGTGTATTGAACAGTATAATGAAACTCCGCTGTCAATCGCATTGGCAACATACGGATAATCCTCGGCACAAATCTCGTCACAGACAAGAATATCCGGCGACAGAGTCCTTATGGCAGTAGCAAATCCGTACCGCTTGTCCGCATACTTAATTACGTCGCAGTTCAACGCACGACCGTCGAAGTCCTCGGTTTGAGTCAACTCTCCGCGTTCATCCACTACAACCGTATTAAAAGACAATGAGGCATCGATTGTCATATCTCTCAAAAAGGTGGTTTTACCCTTTGCAGGCTTACCGATAATCAAGTAACATTTCAAAAAGTCTTTGGTATATTGCATTATCTTGGCTGAGCAACCGCTTATGCTTTTTGCAATTCGGATATTGACCCCATCGATTTTGGAAAAACTTGTAATTTTGCCATCTACTTTTGAAACGGAACCGGCACAGCCGATTCTTGCTCCGTCGCTTAACGTCAGAAAGCCGTTTAAAAGTTGCTCCTCATAGGCATATACCGAGTGCTCGCATGCAATAGACAATATATTTTCCAATTCTGCCGAAGAAATTGTATTTGAATAATCCGCGTGTTTTACCAACTTTCCTTCCGACGACACATAAAACCATATACCTTTTATTTTTGCCCGTATCGGTTTACCTACCCGCAAGCGCAATTCCTGCATTTCACTGTAATAACTCTCGATTTGAGCGCTGATTTTTGAAGGTAAACATTGACGCAGTTTCATATAAAATAAGTTATTGGACAAGCAAAACAAATATTACACTACCGACATATTTTGATAAAAAATTAAATAAACAAAAAGATAAATCATGCAATCAAATATACTTATCCTAAGCGTTTCATTAGATGCGTTAAAATTTTACAAAAAGGAAAAGGCAGACACTAAATGTGTCTGCCCAACTATTCGAACAACTATTTTACGCGCTCCATGTACTCGCCGGTGCGTGTATCGATTCTTATTTTGTCGCCTTCGTTTACAAACATAGGTACCATAAGTTCATAGCCGGTTTCAACCGTTGCAGGCTTAGTTACGTTGGTCGCCGTATTTCCGACGGCACCGGGCTCGCAAACTGTAACTTCCAATACAACAAAGTTTGGTGGCTCAACCGAAAACGCTTCTCCTTTATAGAACTTGATTGTTGCATTCATATTTTCTTTTATATAGAGCAAGGCATCTTCTACTTGAGATTTATTCAGAGGAACTTGTTCGTAAGTTTCTTCGTCCATAAAATAGTAAAGTTCACCGTCACTGTACAGATATTGCATATCTTTACTTTCGATTTGCGCCTTTTCAAATTTTTCTGACGGATTAAATGTTTCTTCGCGCACTGCGCCGGTAACAATGTTCTTAATCTTGGTTCTTACAAATGCCGCACCTTTACCGGGCTTTACATGCTGAAAATCGACAATAACGTATATTCCGTTATTATAAACAAATGTTACGCCTTTTCTAAAATCACCGGCCAAAATCATAAATTAGTTCCTCCTAAGCACTACTTATAAAATTATAATATTTTTTTCGGATGTTGTCAAATCAATAACCCCATCTTTTGTAATCAATAGCAAATCTTCTATACGCACGCCGCCTACGCCTGCCAAATAGATACCGGGTTCAACAGTAATAAATTGACTGTCATTCAGTGCATCGGTCGAAGAAACCGCTGCACGAGGTTCTTCATGTATATCTATTCCCAAACTGTGTCCGGTACTATGCAAAAAATATTCGCCGTAACCGTTTGCAACTATTACTTCCCTCGCAAGCATATCAAGTTCTTTGCCTGTCATTCCGCAGTAGGCATTATTGATTGCTGTTTTTTGAGCAAGTTGAACTATATTGTAAATATTACGCATTTCGGCAACAGGCTCTCCCACAAAAACCGTACGCGTCATATCCGAACAATAACCGTTATACGCGGCGCCGAAGTCCATAAGAACGGCATCACCCTTTTCTATCTTCTTATTCGTAGGATGTGCGTGAGGTTTGGATGTATTCTCGCCGGATGCGACAATCGTATCAAAAGCAAGTCCCGATGCGCCGAGTTTTCTCATACGGTATTCAAGTTCAACCGAAATGTCTATTTCACTCATACCTTCTTTTATAAACGTCAACATTTGAGTAAATGCGGCATCGGTAATCGTTTGTGCTTTCTTGACATATTCAATTTCGCTGAGAGTCTTTATACTTCTGATTTGCGCAATTGCCTTACCGATTGGAATAAAAGTACTGTCGGACAGTTTCTCCTGCAACATTCCGAATTCGTGCACCGTCAATTCACTATCTTCAAACCCGACTTTTTTTGCACCGGCTTCTGCAAGTTGTTCCTTCACAATACTGTAAGCATCCACTGCTGCGGATATTCCTTTCACTTCAATTCCGTCATTCTTCAATGTCTCTGCCATTTCAAGATAGCGCGAATCGGTTATAAATACTGATTTTTGCGGAAACAGCAGTAAAAAACCAAAAGTCGACGCGAACTCAGTAAAATAAAACCTATTCTTTGAAGACAAAATCAACGCAGCATCGATTTTTTCTAAATCAAACAATTTTTTGTATTCTTTCATTCTATTACCTCACTTAGCGAATTGTATATATTTTTCATACGCAATGCATCTTCTGCTTGCGTACTGTCCGACTCGCATATAATCAC
>JAMPHX010000116.1 GCA_023663205.1 Corallococcus sp.
AAAAAGGTGCAGATATAGGTGATAAGGCAATTTCTGTTTATCAAATAAAGGGCACCGAAAACATAAATGCAGATAATAATAGTAGTGCTATAAACATATTGAAAT
This sequence comes from Corallococcus sp., assembly GCA_023663205.1. GTDB lineage: Bacteria > Bacillota > Clostridia > Christensenellales > CAG-314 > RGIG5495. Next base: position 106 of record JAMPHX010000116.1, read on the forward strand.
CAAGAATCGCAGCGGTATACGGATATCGCGGAGCCGATGTAGTGGTTGAATTACAATCTGATAATCAAATTAAAATTGTTATCCCCAATACATCTGCGGATAAATCAAGCGAAAGTTATGTTGATGCTGACACAATGATATCGGCAATTGCAACCAAAGGTTTGGTCGAAATTTGCACAGAGCAATCTTATTCCAAAGATAAGGTGGTTTTGTCTATGGAAAATGACGAAGAATTGTTCAAGGGAGCAAAAACCGAAAGATATGTCGACGGTTCAAATCGTTGGTATATCGTCACTGTGGATTTGACAGAAAAGGGCAGAGAGGTTGCAAACAGTAAACTTACGGCAAATTCGGGAACTACAACTTTCTGTGCTATAGATGAAGCGGTTACATCTTATTATGTAATGTATCCGTCTCAAAACAGTAGTTATTTGCAAATCCAAACTCCGGATATTACGAGCGCCAATGCGTTAGCAAGTTTTTTTAATCACGGAACTCTTAAATACGATTTGACTCGCGTTGATTTTGAAATTGAAAACAATTCTGCTTCATATACATTGATTGTAGGTTTAGTTTTTGCTGTATTGGTAATAGGATTGTCTGTTTTTATGATAGTGCGTTACGGACTTGTCGGTTTTGCAGCAGTGCTATCCTTGTTACTGTTGAGTGTATTTACGGTGTATTTTGCGGGGCTTGTGTATTTTTCGGTATTCAATGTTTGGGCAATCATCGGGTTCGTTTTGGGGCTTGCTTTGATAGCAACCATGACATGCTTACCGTTGGAAAAGGTTCGCGCTTTAATAAAGTCCGGCAAGAGTTATAATAATGCTTTATCTCAGGTATATTCAAAGACATGGCCGCTCAAATTGATTGTAAACGGTGCAGTTTTGCTCCTTGGAATTATACTTTGGGTTATACCTACCGGAGTTACCGTATCGCTCGGAAATGCTTTGGTGTACAGTGCTATTGCATCGTTTGTTATCTCGTTCGGTCTTAACAGAGCATTTTCGCTTATGTTGCATCCGTTTGCCGAATAAAGGCAAGATACAAATATTGTGTAGCCTTCTATTTCGATAGAAGGCTATTTGTTTATCTTATGAAAAATAAATTTGTACAAAAAATTAATTATAATACAGAAGACCTTACGCCTTATATCGAAAACAATGTACCTTTGGCCTTTGCTAAGGCATTGGCATCAAGAGGTATCACATATGATGAATGGGTAAAGTATGATGAGGATTGTTTCCATAATCCGTTTGAAATGAAGAATATGGAAATCGCCGTAGGTGTTATTAGAGATGTAATAGATTTTGGCGGAGCGGTATTGATATATGGCGACTATGATGCGGACGGACTTTCGGCTGCTGCATTGTTATCGTTGTTTTTTTGCGAAGTCGGAGTGGATAACGATGTCTTGATTCCATCACGTGAGGACGGTTACGGTTTGCATGCCGATTTGGTTTTGAGTGCATTTGAAAAAAAGTGGTACGATTTGATTGTTACGGTGGATTGCGGTATCTCTAACAAAGAGGAAGTAAACAAGTTAAAGGAGCAATTCGGAGAAGATTTGGATATTATTGTTACCGACCATCATGAAGTTCCTTTGGAGATACCAGATTGCATTTGTGTCAATCCGAAATTAGGTTATTCTTTCAGTTATTTAAGCGGTTCGGGTGTTGCGTTTAAGGTGGTTGAGGCGGTAGCAGGATTTGAAATTGCAAAAAAATATGCCGATTTGGCAATAATCGGAACAATTGCCGATATGATGCCGTTGAAAGACGAAAACCGCAGTTTAGTAAAATTAGGGCTTGCAAATTTTAATCACAACGGACTGAAAAAACTTGCCGAGGCATCAAATTGCGTCAAAGGAATAAAATCCACTGACATATCCATGAAGGTTGCGCCTAAAATAAATGCTGCAGGCAGAGTTGGTGACCCATATGCTGCGTTAAACGTATTGCTATGCAGGGACAATTGTACAAAAGAATTGATTGACCGATTGATAGTGTTAAATGAAGAACGTAAAAGGTTGACCGAAGATACTGTTGTTGCTGCTGAAACAATGATTGATGTTTCATCTACACGTGACGATAAACTTGTATATCTGGCAGGTGAGAATTGGAAGCAAGGGATATTGGGTATAGTTGCTAATAGATTTAAAGAAAACTACAATTTGCCCAGTTGCATTATGACAAGAGACGGTGAGCATTTTGTTGGCTCCGCGCGTGCAACAGACGGAATAGATTTGCATAAATTGTTTACGGAATGTGCTGATTTGCTTGTCAAATTTGGAGGGCACAAAGCGTCCGTAGGGTTTACGGTTTCAGAGCAAAACCTTATTAAGTTAAAGAACCGTCTTGTCAGTCAATTGAAATCGTGTAATTTTGCCAATACTTCAAAAATTAACCAATACGATATCGATGTGGACGGTTCGCTGCTTCTCAAAGATATCTACGATTTCAGCGAGTTGTTACAACCGATTTTCCCAAACGAAGCGCTTAAACTACATATGAGAGGAAGTGTTCAAGCGGCTAATTTGTTTGGACGCGACAGAAATCATTTGATAGTTAATATGTCTAACGGATTAGAACTCAAAGGGTTTTTCAATTATGCGCAATATGCCGATTATCTTAAATGCGCCACAGAAATTGAAGTTTTGTTTACTCTTGATATCGATTCGTTTAGCAAGCGCATTTGTGGTATCATATCTGATATCGCGATAACGGATTCTATGCATTTTGACCAAATGTATAGGTTGACGTACCTTGACAATATGTGTTTTGATAGCGATGCCGTCAAATATATAGACGATAAAGAGGTTGAGTCTATACTGAAACAAAGCAGTGTTTTGGCGGTATTTGACTGCTATTCGCAATTTAAAGATGTCAGTAAATTGTTCGATTTTTCCGATTACTGTATCGAATATTTTTTGCAACAAAGAAAAACGGAGAGATGCATAATTATTTCGCCTGCGAAGAGTTTTAACTATGACGTTTATAATCATGTTGTTGTGTTCGGTGACTGTGAAAATATAAGAAGGAATTATTGCTCCAATGCAAAATATTACTTTGTGCCTGCCGAAAAATCATTTTGGAACAATTTGAAACTCGATAGAAATTTGTGCGTCAAAATTTATAATGTATTGAAATACAAAAGCAACTTTGACAGCGTTTCGATTTGTTATGATAAGTATTTAACTGCAGTATGCGAAAAAGAACAGTTTTGGGCTGCCATTAAGTGCTTTGAGGAATTGGGCTTGATAGTGATAAAGTCCGAATATGAAATCGATTTTTCATACGAAAAAAAAGCAAATTTAACCGATTCATCGGCTTTTAGGTATTTTTCTAAATAGCACGTAAGGTTTTACAATTG
>JAMPHX010000117.1 GCA_023663205.1 Corallococcus sp.
TTAAAATTTTTTAAATAAACGCGCAAATAAACAGCAACAAATCGGTTGAATTTTTTTGATATTGGTAGTACAATAGTGCGGAATTGTATTTTTGAAAATAGTTTGGAAAAATGGAAAAAGCACTTAAACAAAAAACAAAATACACTTTGTTTACGGGCAAACAACTGTTGTGGCTGGTATTGCCTATTGTCATCGAGCAGATTTTTTCCACGTCGCTGGGAATGATAGATTCCATTATGGTTTCGCACGTGGCGAGTATAGGCGCAAACGCAAGCAATGCGGTAGGCAATGTGGATTACATCAACAACCTTATCATTCATTTGTTTTCGGCATTTGCCACCGGCGGCGCGATAGTGACATCTCAACTTTTGGGCGCGCGGGACAGCGGCGGCGCGTGCAAGAGCGCAAAGCAAATGCTAATGCTTGTAATTTTTATTTCGCTTTCCATAAGCGCGCTGTGCCTTTTGTTAAACAAAGTAATACTCGGTTTGTTTTATTCGGACGTTTCGGCGGAAGTTTTTGCATATCAGCAGACCTATTTTTATGTTACGGCGGCGTCTTTTCCGCTAATAGGGCTGTTCAATGCCTGCGCAGCATTATTGCGCGCCCAACGCAAAAGCCTGTTTACAATGGTAAGCGCGGCTATGAGTTGTATCCTCAATGTGGGTATGAACGCTTTGTTTTTGTTTGTGTTCGATATGGGCGTGTTGGGCGTAGGACTTGCCACGCTTATATGTCGGGCATTCCCTGCTGTGTTTATGCTCATTTTGCTTGCAAACAAAAAGAACCTTGTAACCGTTCGCTTGTTTGAAAAGTTCCGCTTTGACGGCGTAATGGTAAAGAGAATTTTGAAAATAGCCGTACCCAGCGGTATCGAAAACTGTCTGTTTCAATTGGGTAAACTTATGACCAATTCGTTTGTAAACGTAGGCTGCTATGTCAACCCCGTGCTCGACGCTTCGGGAAACCCCGTTACGGTAAACGGCGTAGTGCAGACAGTCAACATTCAGGCAAACGGCAACACGATAGCAAATCAAATAAACAACATTGCATCGGTTGTGGGCAGCGGCATGAGCACGTCATGTCTTACGGTAATAGGACAGGCGGTAGGCGCGGGCGATACCGAGCAATGCAAACATTATATGAAGAAGATGGTTGTTTTGTCGTACATTGCCAACGGCATATGCGCGGGAATAATTCTTGCGTGCGTGCCGTATCTGGTAAATATGTACGGGTTTGCCGTCGACGCCAAAGAAATAGCAAAGCAGTGTCTGTATTTTTGTTTGTTTGTGCAGTTGGTAACATATCCGCTGGCATTTACCGTGCCTGCATTGTTAAAGGCAACAAGCGACGTCAAATACGTTATGTTCTGTGCGGTAATTTCGATGTTTTTAATGCGCGTCGGATTGGCGTTTTTGCTTACTACGGACAAAATTGAGGGGCTTCCTCAATTGGGCGCAATGGGGTATTGGATTGGTATGTGTTCCGATTGGGTACTGCGTGCGGTGCTGTTCTGCATAAGGCTGCTTACGGGCAGATGGAAAAAGGCTTCCGGATTGTTGAAAGACCTTCCCGATACAACTTTGACGGCAACTGCGGCAAAGCAGTAGAAAGGTATTGCCGTTTTGCAAATTCCGGTAACAAATGCGTAATAATCTATTGCCGTTTGTCGGGACGATAGTGCGGATTGGGTTGAGTTTGACATACAAAATTGCGCAGGAGTGTCGGCAGTATTCACTGCACGAAACGCTTGATAAACCAATCGATTTTATAGGTGGGCAACTTGTTAGAGTATCAAGGCTTGTCGTGAAGTACGTAATTTTTGTAATTTTACGCTTCATTGAGTACGGACGTTCGGTTTGTGAAATAGTTTCGGAAATTGTATTTCGCGACAACGCGCAGCGCTGCGAGGGTATGCACAGTGATGACTTGCTTTCATTGCTGCGATAGATAAGCCATTTCCGCATTGCAATTTCGCTTGACAAAAAATATGTTTTTTGGTAAACTTTTCAGCGTTGAACAGCAATAAAGGCGTAGAATTTCAGCAGAGATTCTACGCCTTGTTTTTTTGTTTTTCGCAGGTTTCAGACGTTCTTTACTCCGACAAAGACGAATATTTGTTTGGAGGACAGTTTTATGTCTTATTCGCAAAATACGGAATTTTTGGGTAAAGAAAAAATTTCCAAGTTGATGGTCAAGTTTTGTATACCGTGCGTGCTTTCTTTGCTTGTAAGCGCTCTGTACAATATTGTCGACCAAATATTCGTCGGCAACAGCGAACTTTCAACGCTCGGAAATGCGGCAACAGGTGTGGTATTTCCCATATTTATTATTGCGCAGGGCGTTGCTTGGTATTTCGGGGACGGCTCTGCGGCGTATATCAATATTCATCAAGGCAAAGGAGATACAGACAAAATACACAAGTGCGTAGGCACGGGCATGACGCTTACGTTTTGTTTCGGCATAGTATTGCTTGCCGTGTTTTATCCGCTCAAAGAAAGCATACTGTATCTGTTCGGCGCGTCGGAAAACACAATCGGCTATGCAGTTGAGTATTTCAACATTATTTTGGGATTTTTCCCCGTTTATATGATTTCCAATATGATAAACGCGGTAGTACGCGCGGACGGCAGTCCGTCGTGGTCTATGGCTTCGATGCTTGCGGGCGCTATCGTAAATATTGCGCTTGACCCTGTATTTATATTTGTTTGTAAATGGGGTATGGCAGGTGCGGCATGGGCAACCGTAATAGGACAGTGCGTTTCGTTTGCCGTAAGCATAGCGTATCTGTTCCGTACCAAAACATTCAAGTTGACGCTCAAAAGTTTTGTGCCGGATTTCACAACTTACGGCGAAGCATTCAAGTTGGGAATTTCGTCATTGATTACGCAAATGACAATAGTAATAATTTCGCTTGTATGCAACATTATGTTGGCAAAGTACGGCGCACAGTCCAAATACGGCATAGATATTCCAATAGCAGTAATAGGCATAGAGAGCAAAGTATTTACCGTGGTTATAAATATAGTTGTTGGCATAGTGCTCGGCTGCCAGCCTGTAATAGGTTATAACATCGGAGCAAAAAACTTTGACAGAGTAAAGCGTCTGTACTTTGCGATATTGCTGTGTACGGTTGCGGTGGGCATTGTTTCGACGCTGCTTTTTGAACTTGCGCCCGATATCGTAGTGGGCATTTTCGGCAAACCGACCAATATTTCGAATCCTGACGATTACTGGGAATTTGCCCGCAAAACCTTCCGTATATTTCTATCGCTTGTGACGTTTACCTGCACAATCAAGATGTCGTCGATATTTTTTCAAGCGGCTGGGAAACCGGTGTTTGCGGTTTTGGCTTCGCTTATAAGAGATATTGTTTGTTTTGTGC
>JAMPHX010000118.1 GCA_023663205.1 Corallococcus sp.
ATTGCCGCACTCGCTAACGCTCGTTCGCAATGACGGTAAAAACTAAATTGCAAAACAATAACTCATATGCAATAGCGGCAACAAAGGTATAGGAAATACGCAGTTCACAAACAATCATTATATATTGTGGCTGCCGTAATGTTTAAGTATATTTAAATACGAATATAAATAATAAAACACGCAAAAGAGCGAGGGAAAGTAGTGGCACACTCAAATTCCGCGCTCTTTTTTGTTTGGGCTAAGTTCGTATGATTTTATGTTCCTTTTAACTCTTTATTTGACGACACCGTAACGCTATATTGACCGTAACTCCGTCCTGTTTCGCGGAAAATTTTTTCGGCGCAAATGCCGAAATTTAGGCGGATTTGTGTCGTTTTTATACTGTTTTTATATGACAATTCAATTTGTTTAAGACGTGAAATAACGATAAAACAGGTTTATGCAAAGGCGGAAAAGACTACACTCTAAAAGAAAATCGCGCAATTATTTACAAACTTTTTACACGCCATTCTCGGGTATCGGATAGGGCGGGTATAGTATAATTGATACGATAAGGCGGAGTATAATCTTTGGCGGTTTCCGTTGGAAGATTGTGTTTCGGCACTGTGTTTTTTACATAAATTTACGGCGATTAACCGTCGCCGTGAAATAAACAATTACGTTTCCAAAAGGAGAAAAAAGAGCAGTATGAAAACCATCGTAATAGGAGTAATCGGCGCCGACGTTCACGCGGTCGGCAACAAAATAATCGAATACGTCCTGAAAAACAACGGCTACAACGTAGTAAACGTCGGTGTGCTGTCGTCGCAAGAAGACTTTATCAATGCGGCTATTGAAACCAATGCCGACTTGATATTGGTATCGTCCCTGTACGGTCAAGGAGAAATCGATTGCCGCGGTATGCGCGAAAAGTGCGTAGAAGCGGGTATCGGAGATATACCCATGTTTGTGGGCGGCAACATCGTAGTAGGCAAACAGAACTTCGACGAAGTCAGAGAGCGTTTTTACAAAATGGGCTTCAACAAAGTTTATGCCCCCGGAACGCCTATCGAAAAGACGTTGCCCGATATAAAGGAAGTTTTGGGAGAGTAATCCTATGAGTCGCTACTTGATGATTGATTTCGGTTCGACTTTTACCAAACTTACGGCAGTAGATACCGAAAAGGAAGACATCATAGCAACGGCAAGTCACTTTACGACTGTTGCAACCGATATTACAATCGGCTACCGCAACGCGCTAAAACAACTGTATGAGGTTTTGGGAGAAGAAGTAAAATTTGACAAAACAATAGGTTGTTCGTCGGCGGCGGGCGGATTGAAAATGTGCGCAATAGGTCTTGTGGACGAATTGACGTTGGAAGCAGCAAGGCGCGTGTGTCTCGGCGCGGGCGCAAAGGTGGATTTGTCGTTTTCACACCATCTGACAAACAGAAATATAGACGAAATAATAGAAAAGAAAATAGACATCATTTTGCTGTCGGGCGGCACGGACGGCGGTAACTCCGAATGTGTGCTGTACAACGAAAAGATGCTTGCCGAGCGCGGAATAAAAATTCCGATAATCTACGCGGGCAACAAAGATTGTCAAGACGAAGTAATAGACGTCGCCGAGAAGTACGGATTGAACGAATATGTATGTTCAAACGTAATGCCGCGGCTCAATGTGCTCAACATACCCGAAGCGCGCGAAAAAATACGCGAGATATTCCTCAAAAATATCATCGAAGCAAAGGGTATCAAAAAAATCGAAAGCGAAATAGACAAAGTAATACTTCCTACTCCCGAATCGGTGCTTAAAGCCGCAGAATTGCTTTCAAACGGCTATATGCACGAAAGCGGTTTGGGAGAAGTCGTTCTTGTCGATATAGGCGGAGCGACTACCGATATGTATTCTATGTGTTCTGCTTCCGCCAAACGCAGCGACGTGGTAATAAAAGGTCTTGAAGAACCTTACGCAAAACGTACGGTAGAGGGCGACCTCGGAATGAGATATTCTGCGCTGGGAGTGCTAAATTCTCTTACCGAGGAAGAACAAAAAACCATAAGTTTGGACGAAGGCGTAGACCTCAAAAAGGAATTGCTGTACAGGCACGAACACGTTGACAACGTACCGCACAGTCAACACGAAGTGCACATAGACCGAATAATGGGACGCATTTGCGTGGACAAGGCTATGTCGAGGCACGTGGGACGTATGGAAGAACTGTACACGCCTATGGGTATGGTCTACAACCAATACGGCAAGGATTTGAGCAAAATACGGTACGTAATAGGTACGGGCGGCGTGCTTGTCCGAAACGAAAATCCGTATGAAATTTTGAAGGCATTGGAGTACGACGTCAAAAAGCCTATGGAACTGCGCCCCGTAAATCCCAAGTATTTGCTGGATGCCGATTATATACTTGCGGCAATGGGGTTGCTTAGCGAAATTGACCCGCTGCTTGCCCTCAAAATAATGAAGAAACACTTAAAGCCAATCGACGCGGAACCTGACGAAAAGAAATTAGACGCGGAGTTTCACGAGATAAAAACGCCGTCTTGCGGTTGTTTGAACTGAGCGGAGCGATTCGCAAAATCCTACAAAATACATTAAAAGGTGAAGAAGTATCATGGTTAAGAATAAAAAACTGACAGAGAAAGAGTTTCTCGAAGAAAGAAGTGAAGTGCTTGCAAGTTGGAAAACGGGCAGTGACAAACAGTTGAATTTGGAAGAAGCGGTCAAATTTTTGAAAACCGTCCCCGCAGAAAAGAACTTCGCAAAAAAACTTGCCAAAGCCAAGGCGGAAGGTTCGCGCACATTGGTGCAGCCGCGCGCAGGCGTGCCCGTAATAGAAAAGCACATCGAGTTGCTGCAATATCTTGAAAAGAGCGGCGCCGACTTTGTGCCTTCCACAATAGACAGTTATACCCGTCAAAACCGCTACATCGAGGCGGAAAAAGGTATAGAAGAAAGCGAAAAAATAGGCAGAGCGTTGCTTAACGGCTTCCCCGCAGTAAACCACGGCGTAACCGGCTGCAAAAAAGTTTACGAAGCGGTAAACGTACCCGTTCAAGCGCGTCACGGCACACCCGATTCCAGATTGCTTGCAGAAGTAATACACGCTGCGGGCTGGACGTCCAACGAAGGCGGCGCAATTTCTTACAATGTTCCGTACGCAAAAAGCGTATCTATTGAAGATTCGATAAAATACTGGCAATATTGCGACCGCCTTGTGGGCTACTACGAAGAACACGGCGTAACGCTTAACCGCGAACCGTTCGGCCCCTTGA
>JAMPHX010000119.1 GCA_023663205.1 Corallococcus sp.
GATATTCGCTTGTGCTGCGGCTAATCTTGCGATGGGTACTCTGTAAGGCGAGCAAGAAACGTAAGTCAAGTTGATGTTATGAGCAAACTCGATACTGCTGGGGTCTCCGCCGTGTTCGCCGCAAATACCGCATTGAAGTTCGGGACGGGTTTCTCTGCCGAGCGTAACCGCCATCTTCATCAATTTGCCGACGCCCTTTGTATCGAGACGGGCAAACGGGTCGCTTTCGTAAATTTTGGTTCCGTAGTAACTGGGCAAGAATTTGCTTGCGTCGTCGCGGCTGAAACCGAAAGTCATTTGAGTAAGGTCGTTTGTTCCGAAACTGAAGAACTCTGCTTCTTTTGCTATTTCATCGGCAGTAAGAGCGGCTCTGGGGATTTCTATCATAGTCCCGACTTGATATTGCAGTTTGGTGCCGGATTTTGCAATTACTTCGTCTGCCGTCTTTACGACAGTGGCTTTGACGTATGCAAGTTCCTTGATTTCTCCTACAAGCGGAATCATAATTTCCGGTACTACGTGCCAATCGGGGTGACGCTTTTGAACGTTCAACGCCGCTTTGATTACAGCCTTGGTTTGCATTACCGCAATTTCGGGGTAAGTTACTGCAAGACGACATCCGCGGTGACCCATCATGGGGTTAAATTCGTGAAGAGAATTGCAAATTTGTTTGATTTGAGCAACCGTCTTTCCTTGCGCCTTGGCAAGTTCTGCAATGTCTTTTTCTTCCGTGGGAACAAATTCGTGAAGCGGCGGGTCAAGGAAACGAATAATAACCGGCTGACCTTTGAGTGCTTCCATAAGTCCTTCAAAATCTTTTTGTTGCAAGGGTTCAATTTTGGCAAGAGCCTTTTCGCGCTCCTCTACCGTTTCGGAACAAATCATCTCGCGGATTTTGTCTATACGTCCTTCGCCGAAGAACATATGCTCGGTACGGCACAAACCTATACCCTGTGCGCCGAGTTCCGCAGCGCGTTGAGCGTCGGCGGGAGTATCTGCATTTGTGCGGACGTCCAATGCCTTGTATTTATCGGCAAGTTTCATAATGCGTCCGAAATTTCCGCTGTTGGGGTCTGCGGGTACTGTTTTGATTTCGATATCGTAAATTTTACCCGTGGAACCGTCAAGCGAAATGGGGTCGCCTTCGTGGAAGATTTTTCCACCCAATTCAAATTGCTTGTTGGCTTCGTCCATTTTGATGTCGCCGCAGCCGGATACGCAGCAAGTACCCATTCCGCGCGCAACAACAGCCGCGTGAGATGTTTGTCCGCCGCGAACCGTCAAAATACCTTGCGCATACTTCATACCTTCGATATCCTCAGGAGAAGTTTCAAGACGTACAAGAACTACCTTTTTCTTCTTTTTGCCAAGTTCAACAGCGTCTTCCGGAGTGAACACTACCGTACCGGCAGCCGCACCCGGACTTGCCGCAATACCTTTGCCCACTACGTTGTTTTTGTCGGCGGCTGCCAGTGCCTTGGTTTCAAATGTCGGGTGAAGCAACATATCAAGCGACTTTGCATCTATTTGCATAAGCGCTTGCTGTTCGGTAATCATACCCTCGTCAATCAAGTCGCAAGCAATCTTTATTGCGGCGGCAGCCGTACGCTTACCGCTGCGGGTTTGAAGCATATACAACTTGCCTTTTTCGATGGTAAATTCCATATCTTGCATATCTCTGTAATGCTCTTCCAAAGTTTTACACACGCCGAGGAATTGCTCGTAAACTTCGGGCATAATGCGTTTCATTTCTTCGATGTGCATAGGCGTACGAACACCTGCAACGACGTCTTCGCCCTGAGCATTCATAAGAAATTCACCCATAAGACCCTTTTCGCCCGTTGCGGGGTTACGCGTAAATGCAACGCCTGTTCCGCAGTCGTCGCCCATGTTGCCGAACGCCATCATCTGCACGTTTACTGCTGTACCCCAACTGTACGGGATATCGTGGTCCATACGGTAGATATTGGCACGTGGATTATCCCACGAACGGAATACCGCTTCGATTGCCGCAAAAAGTTGTTCTTTGGGGTCACGCGGAAATTCTTTGCCGATTTTTGCTTTGTATTCGGCTTTAAATTGCTCAGCAAGTTGCTTCAAATCATCAGCCGTCAACTCAACGTCGTTTTTGACGCCGCGTTTTTCTTTCATTTGGTCAATCAATACTTCAAAGTATTTTTTGCCGACTTCCATAACGACGTCGGAAAACATCTGAATAAACCGTCTGTAACAATCGTATGCCCAGCGGGGATTGCCGGATTTTTCTGCCAAAGTTTCTACGACTTCTTCATTTAAACCGAGGTTCAAAATGGTGTCCATCATGCCCGGCATAGATGCTCTTGCTCCGGAACGTACGGATACCAAAAGCGGATTTTCTTTGTCGCCGAACTTTTTGCCCGTAATTTCTTCCATCTTGCCGATGTATTCCAAAATTTGTTTTTTGATTTCATCGTTGATGAGTCTGCCGTCTTCGTAATATTGAGTGCAAGCCTCGGTGGAAATAGTAAAACCTTGGGGAACGGGTAAACCGATATTTGTCATTTCCGCAAGATTTGCACCTTTGCCGCCGAGCAATTCGCGCATTTGCGCATTGCCTTCACTAAATAAGTATGTATACTTTTTTGCCACAATCTTTTCCTCCTGCATTTAGCGCATATTGTGTAATCGAGTATTTAACTCTAACTTTATATATTTTACACTATCTTTACCTAACACGCAAGTGTTTGGACGTCAAAATTATATCCGACAATCAAATTGTAAAAACCACATAGCGTATAACAAATAAATTTGTTTGTGCAATTGAAAGATGTTGCCGCGACAATCCTAATATGGCAATAAGAATATCTGCGTATCATTGCAAGGAAACTTGTTGCATAAGCACTCTGTGTCCTTACCTTAACGATTTTTGCCGACTTATCCATATGGATTGCTTCGCCTGCGGCTCGCAATGACGGTAAACGAAAACCAAACTGTTCGTTAAATTACTGTTTATCTTTCCGCAATTATACATCAAACAAATAATAAATAAGCGCACTCGCCTTGTTGCAAGGTATAGTGCGCCTATACTTATATTCTGTTTCTGTGGTAAAATTCCCTATGGAAACTGCGGGAAAAATCTCCGCTCTTTATATATTATCTCGGTAAGTTTCCCGCTTAGGGCGTTTTTTTTGAAGATTTATTTCCATATTGAAACGGTTTTAGTCTTCGTCG
>JAMPHX010000011.1 GCA_023663205.1 Corallococcus sp.
TACAATTAAAATACCGATAAATTTTATTATTTTTTTCGCATTTGATACAAAAAACATACATTTTGATTTTTTTTGACTATTTTAGTTGCAAATAATTCAAATAAGTGTTAATATTAGTAGCGCAATAAAACAACCCTATACACTTGGAGGTGTAAATATGTCGAAGGTATGTGCTATCTGCGGAAAGGCAAAAATGTCCGGGAATAAAGTAAGTCACTCCAACAGAAAAACTCCCAGAACTTACAGCGCCAATTTGCAAAAAGTAAAGGTAGAAATCAACGGTAAAGAATCTACCGAATATGTTTGCACCCGTTGCATCAGAACTGCAAATAAAGAAGCGTAAAAGTAAATCCGTAGAACAAGGACTGCTATTAGCAGTCCTTTTTGTTTGCACTTCTCCTAATAAAAATAATTTTATTTAACTTGCCTATTGAAAAATATTTGCGATTGTGATACTATTGGATTAGTGACTGTATTGGCGATTGTTATTTTGAATTTTGATTGTCAACTCAAAATATTTAACTGCCAAAGCAACTACAATCACGGGGAGTATTTATGCTAAATTTACTTGGCGCCGATATCGGCGCAACTTGGTACTTAGAGTTTGAGGCAAATTTTATAATTTGGCTTCAAAACCTTGGCGGAAAAGGCTCGTTTTTGTACTATCTAATGAATTTTATCACTATGTTCGGCGAGGAAATTATTCTTGTTGGAGTAATGGGTACGCTGTACTGGGGAATAGATAAACGCGGCGGAGAACGCGTAGGCGCAATTATGCTATCTGCCACGGTGGCAAACCCTCTGATAAAAAATATCGTTTGCCGTACTCGACCGTTTGATGCCCTTCCTGATGAAATACAAAATTTGCGAGATGTCGACGGTTACTCATTCCCGTCGGGACATTCGTCAGGTTCGTCTTCGTTATTTGTAGGCGCGGCAACGGTCTATCGCAAAAAGAAATTCAAGTGGCTTACGGCAATTGCAATTGTTATACCGCTGCTTGTCGCACTTTCCCGCAACTACTTAGGCGCTCATTGGCTGACAGACGTTATCGCGGGATTGGTTCTCGGCGTCGGGATAGCGTTTGGCGTAAACGCGTTGTTTGAAATTTTCAACAAATACATCGTCTACGCGGTATTACTCGTTGTGGGTGCGTGCGGAATGTTTTACTGCCACACAAGCGATTACTTTACCGGTTACGGGCTTATGCTCGGATTTGCCCCTGCAATACTGTTTGAGGAGCGCATCGTAAAATTTGAAAATACGCGCAGTTGGTGGCGTATTGTATTGCGCGTCGCTTTTGGCGGGGTGCTTTACCTTGGATTAAATACATTGATAAAATTGCCTTTCAACAATATGATTTTTGACGTAAACGGCAATATTAAAGACGATATGGTTGTGTTTGAAAGAATTTTTCGCACTATACGTTATGCAATAGTCAGTTTTGCGGCAATAGGCGTATATCCTCTGCTATTCAAGCCGATGGAAAAACTATGGCGCAAAATCGGATTGATTAAAAACAAATAATATCGTTTTGTTTGGTTTTGAAATGCACCCCAAAAGTTTGTTTAAATTTTGGGGTGCATTTCATTTTTAATCTTTGCGCTTTAATTTGTAAAGACAAAAATAGTGTTTCACAACTTCGTGAAACACTATTTTTACATTAAAACATACAATGTTTTGAACTATCCGAAATATATACTTTTAGGTTAACGCAATGCACTGCCGTATCGGCAAAGAATAAATTTAATCGGTTTTTACTATGCGAACCACTTCTTTGAGGATTTGCATCTAAGATATTTGCCTTATCTTATTACAAACTTTGCAAGCAGTAATTTTAACAAACCGCGCAATACCGCGGGAACCTTGACACAGCAAATTTTGTTTTTCACATTATTTCCCCTTGTTCTTTTGTTACAGTATATGATGGTATGGTTTATATTGTTACGGAATTTACAAATTTTTCAACAGACTTATTATTTCCGCCCTATCTTCCGCTTTGAATACTGCACTGCCTGCGACTATGATATTTGCGCCGGCTTCTTTGAGTATTGCGACATTGCTTGTGTCAATACCCCCGTCAACTTCTATCAAAAAATTCGGTTTAAGATTGTGCAGTTGTTTTACTTTGGAAACTGTGGAGGCAATTAACTTTTGCCCGCCGAATCCCGGTTCGACAGTCATAACCAAAGCCATATCTATATTATCCAAATACGGTGCAATTGCACTTATCGGAGTGCTCGGTTTCAATGCAAGACCGACTTTTGCGCCTGCCGACTTTATTGCCCGTATGGTATCGACAATGTTTTGCGCCGCTTCCACGTGGAAAGTGACGATATCTGCGCCGCACTTTACAAATTGAGCGACGTATTTGATTGGGTCGCATATCATAAGATGCACATCAAAAGGCAACGAACTGCTGCCGCGAATGTCTTTTAGCGCCTTCATTCCCAAAGTTATGTTCGGGACAAAAATCCCGTCCATTACATCAAAATGAATCCAATCCGCACCGCACTTTTCAATCATACGGCATTCTTCGCCCAATCTTGAAAAATCGGCAGATAAAATAGATGGACTTACAATGGTATTCATATAGTTCTCCGCAAAAAAATTGGTATTTGTTCTTTTCCGCTTCTTGTTTAATTGCGCAGGCAATAGATTCGGAAAACAATAAATGTATTAGTATTTGTTCTTTTCCGCTTCGGCAAGTTCCTCAAACAGAATCCTGTATCTTTCGTAACGGTATTGCGAATAGTTCCCGTTTTGCACCGCCTGTTTTACGGCGCAATTCGGCTCCGCTATGTGCGTGCAGGTACTGAATTTACAACCGCCGGCAATACTAATCATATCTTCGTAGTACAACATCAGTTGTTTGGAAGGAATATCCGACAATTCCAATAACGAAAATCCTGTTGTGTCAACAAGAAACCCTCCGCGTGATTCATATATTTGACTATGGCGAGTTGTATGCCTACCACGCATTGTCTTTTGCGACAAACCGCCGACCGAATTATCGATGTTTAACAAAATATTAAGTAAAGAAGTTTTTCCGACGGCAGATTGTCCAACAAGACAGGCTGTACCTGTTCCGATGTACCTATGCAATTGTTCCGTGCCTTCTCCCGTCAATGCAGAAACGCATACACATCTGCACACATTATTGTAATCTGATTGAACCTGCGAAATGAACTCGGCATCCGCAATGTCGATTTTATTTATTACCAATATAGGTATTATGCCTTCCTTAACGCAATTTACAAGTATCTTATCCACTAACTCGAAATCCGTCTGAGGAAGTTTTGCGATGACAATCAAAGCAATATCGATATTTGCGACCTCGGGACGTTTGAGACAATTGCTGCGCGGAAGCACTTCGCAAATAACTCCTTTTCCGTTTTTATCGACAGAAAAAGAAACTTTATCGCCTACCAACACGCGCGCCCCGCCGAAACGGATTTTCTTGGGAGCAAAGCACAAATACTTTTTGCCGTCGGCTACGACGGTAAATACGCCGCCTACGGATTTTACGACTTTGCCTATATTCCTATCTGTCAATTTTCTGCTTCTCCGATGTACTTACGACGCAATTGACCGCATGCGCCTTCAATATCCGCGCCCATTTGCCTGCGCAAAGTCGCCGAGACATTGAGTTTCAGTAAATATCCGCAAAACTTTTGAGCACGTGCTTCATCTACACTTTTTAGGTTGGTTTCCTTTACTTTATTCAATCTGATTAAATTGACGTGCGACGGAAAGCCCTTGACAAGATTTGCCAACATTAACGCGTCTCCGTAACTGTCATTTTCGTCCGAAATCAATGTATACTCGAATATTACACGCCTGCCCGTCTTTTCAAAATAATATTTTGCCGCATCTATTACCTCCGCAACAGAATATTTTTTTGATATCGGCATAATGCGTTCTCTTCCCGCTTGACTTGCGTTGTGCAGGCTGACCGTCAAGTTGACCGCAACTCCGTCATCGGCAAGTTGTTTTATCTGCGGAACAAGTCCGCAAGTTGATAACGATATGTTACGCTGCGATATATTGAGCCCGTCGGGCGAAGATACAAGTCGCAAAAACTTGGTGACGTTTTGATAATTATCCAAAGGTTCGCCGCTTCCCATAAGAACAATATTTGTTACATATCTTTTTTCGGATTGGACAGATGAATTTACTGCGACAACTTGCCCGAGTATCTCACCGGCACTCAAATTGCGTACAAGACCGCCAAGCGTGCTGGCACAAAACTTACATCCCATACGGCAACCGACTTGAGTAGAAACACACAGCGTATTGCCGTACTTGTACGACATCAATACGCCTTCAATTAAGTTACCGTCGCTCAATCTGTACAAATACTTTTGTGTGCCGTCAATTGAAGATTTGAAAACTCTTTCGATAGTTACGCATTGCGCGATACTGTTTTCTTTGAGAATACCGCGTGTTTTTAACGAAACATTTGACATTTCGTCGAACGATTTGCCTTTATTGAGCCACTCGTAGACTTGGTCGGAAACATATCTGCGGCTATCAAATTGTGAAATATATTGTCGTAATTGCAATTTATCTAAATCTTGAAGGAGTTGCATTTTTACATTATCCTTTTAAGCCGCGCACAAAAGAATCCCTGAACGCCGTCAACATACGGTAAAAACTGGTACATTCCGCGTCCGTTTGCATTGCTTTGTATAGGTAAATTTATCGGGGCAAATTCAAAATTGTCGTGTTCTTTCAAAAACTTGTTGACTATCTGTTCGTTTTCGTTTTTAAAAACGGTACATGTTGAATACAGCAAAATACCGCCGCTTTTGACATATCGGGAACAATTATCCAATATTGCATATTGCAATTTCATCAAATCTGAAATATCTTTGTTTTGACGGAAAAGTTTTATGTCAGGACGGCTATCCAACACTCCGAAGCCGCTGCACGGAACATCACACAAAACACCGTCAAATTGCGACTGAAACGATTGATTAAATACAGTACTGTCACAGCATATAGCATTGACGTCGACGTTCATACGACGAGCGTATGACTCTATCAACTTTACTCTGTGTATATGTATGTCACATGCCGTAACCGCACTCGCGCCCAATTGCTTAATATACACGGACTTGCCACCCGGGGCTGCACAGCAATCCAAAACGCTGCCGCAAACATTCAAAGCGCGCGCCACTAACATCGATGACAAACTTTGATTTGTATATAACTGTTGGTCTATCGGTAATTTTCCTTTGATTTTGAATGCGTCCGGCAATATCGTTTTTGTATAGTTAGCACCGCAATAGCGCAATTTATTTTCAAATTCCGCAACAGAAATCATATCCGTATTTACTCTTACCGTATCCGACTGCTCTTCTTTGTATTTGACGATTTGTGCGGCAACTTCCGTACCGTAATCTTTTATCAACTTCTTCAAAGCCCACATCGGATAGGAATACTTTACTGAAAGATATTCCGTTTTGTCCTCGGGATAGGCAATATCGCCGTCATCCAGTTTGTCGGCAATTCGTTTGAGCGTGGCATTGACAAAACCGACCGTCCGCATATCGCCGCTTTGTTTGGAAAGTTCGGCAACGTCGTTTACAACCGCATAACGCGGTATGCTCAAATATTTTAGACAATACACGCCTATTTTTAAGTATATTTTGACTTCCGCCTTTGCCTTTTTGATAAACAAAGACAAAATATAATCCAACTCGATATCGCAATCCAACACACCGTACACTATCTTGGTAATAAGCGCCCTGTCGGACGGTTTGGAAAATTCAAGTTGTTTATTGAGTTCAACAGTAGAAAACGCGCCGCCTATATAAACAGATTTAAGACATTCGTTACTACGCAAAAATGCATTATTCATTTACTCTCCGAGCACCTGTCCGCAAGCGACTTTTCTGCCGTTGATAAAACTGGCGCTATCCATACATTTACCGCCTTCTTCCTGCACGCGTAATATATCCAAAACGCCGCTTCCGCAACTTACGCTAAAATACTTTTTGCCGACAAATACTACTTTGCCGCACACGTGCGAACCGTAATCAATGTCCGATAAGCGCGCTTCAAATACTTTGAGGCGTTTGCCGTTGATGGTCGTCCATGCAACAGGATTTGGGTTTAGCGCCCTAATAAGATTGCGAATCGTATTTGCATCGGCATTCCAATCTATAATTTCCTTTTCGGGAGTGATTTTGGAAGAAAATGTCGCCTTACTCTCGTCTTGCGGAGTATAAACAGCCCGTCCGGATTCTATTGCGTCCAATGCTTCAACTATCAACTTGGCACCCAGTTGTGCCATTCGTTCAAACAGTTGTCCGCTTGTTTCGTCGTCGCCTACGGTTAAACTTTCTTGCAAGATAATTTCACCAGCGTCAACTTTGCGAACAGTATTCAATATTGTTATGCCCGTAACCTTCTCGCCGGTTAGTACGGCATACTGAATCGGCGCGGCGCCGCGCAGTTTGGGCAACAGCGAACCGTGAATATTTATTATGCCTTGCTTGGCAATCGCGATTATTTCGTCCGACAAAATCTGTCCGTATGCAGCGGTTACCATAATATCCGGATTCAGTTGTTTGAGCGTTTCCACGCCGTCGCGCGATATTTTGTCAAATTGAAAACACGGTATGCCGTGTTCCGCAGAATACCGTTTAACCGCACACATTTCCGTTTTGTTACGCGAACCCTTTTTGTCGGGTTGGCAAACAGTTGCAATTATTTTGTGCTTTGACAGGCGTATACTTTCTATGGCGGGAACTCCGAAATCGGGCGTGCCCAAAAATACAACTCGCATATTGATATCCTCGCTTGCGTCAATTATCGTCTGCTAATTTCTTAATCATTTTGTCAGAGAACAAAATACCGTCCAAATGGTCCATTTCATGCAAAAACACACGAGCAAAATACCCTTCGGCAGATAATTGATGTCTTTGTCCGTAACCGTCGTAATACTCAATGCTTATTTTTTGAGGACGCTCGACAAGCCCTCTGAATCCTATTACGGATAAGCATCCTTCGTTATCCACGCAACTTCCGCTTGAACCGAGCAATTTGGGATTGACCAATTCGTACGTCGCGCCGTCATATTCCACGATACATACGCGCTTCAATATCCCTACTTGCGGCGCTGCAAGCCCCAAACCTTCCGCACGGTGCAAAGTATCTTGCATATCGCCGATTAGTTGGCGTAAGCGGTCATCGAACTCTGTTACGGGTTTACAAATTTTTCTAAGTATCGGGTCTCCCGATTTAATAATGTTTCTTATTGCCATCTTTCTCCTAACCTATGTAAGACTTTGCGGATTTTGTTCTACAAATACCTGCAAGTCCGTGTATTCTCTTTCATCGGTAATTTGATAAATTTTTTCCAAAATTTCTTGCGCACCGTCATTTTCCAATTTCATAAGTATCTGAAAACGGTACTTCTTTTCCGCGCGTTTAAGCGGCGACCTCATCTTATCCAAATATATAAATTTGTCGGCGTATGCACATTTAAGTTGCTCTATACGCAAATAATGCTTGGTCAGTTGTTCTATGCAATTTTTTTCTTGTTCGCCTTGATAAAGAATTCTGACGATAAGCGCAAACGGAGGGAAGCCCGAAGCCTCGCGCAGGTTGATTTCTCTGCGATAGAATGCAAGATAATCCTGCTTTGCCGCTAATTGCAAACAATAATGCGTCGGGGTGTATGTTTGCAATACCACACTGCCGGCGTCGACGTTTCTACCGCTTCTGCCTGCAACTTGAGTTAGTAACTGAAATGTTCGTTCCGCAGACAAATAGTCAGAATAATACAAACTTTGATCTGCGTCAAGTATGCCTACAAGCGTAACATGCGGGAAATCGTGTCCTTTGGCAATCATTTGAGTGCCTACGAGAATTTGTGCTTCGCGTGCCGCAAAAGCAGTAAGTATTTTGACATGACCTTCCTTGTTTTGCGTGGTGTCCGCATCCATACGCAAGACATTTACCTGCGGAAACATTTGCCCTAACAACTCTACAACCTGTTGCGTGCCTATTTTGCCCTGCCTGAAACTTTGGCTATGACATTCGGGACAGTGCGTCAACATTTTGTAACGCTTCTTACAGTAATGACATTTGAGTTCATTGTCCTCGCGGTGAACAGTAAGAGTAACATCGCAATCGGTACAGCGCGCAACGTAACCGCATTTTGTACACATCAAAAAAGAAGAATAGCCGCGTCGGTTGATAAACAGTATTGCTTGATTGCCGTTTGCAATCGTTTCAGTCAAGCGCTCTTTCAACTTTTGCGAGATTATCCCCTTGTTACCCATACGGGATTCGCTTGCCATATCCACTATTTCAACGGCAGGCAGCGGCTGTTTGTTTATTCTCTCAGTCAATTGCAGCAACTGAAATTTGCCTTGCTTTGCCTCATAATACGTCTTTAAACTTGGCGTAGCACTGCCAAGCAACAACAAACAATCGTTAAGTTCCCTTCGGTATTCGGCAACCTCAATAGTATCGTAACGCGGATTAAAGTCGCTGACATAACTGGAATCGTGTTCCTCATCTATTATTATTGCCCCCAAATTATCAACGGGAGCAAATATTGCGCTTCTTGCACCGACCGCAATGCGTGCTTCGCCGCTTTTAAGACGCTGCCACTCGTCATACCTTTCGCCGATTGACAAACCGCTGTGCAACAACGCTACAACATCTCCGAACCTGTTTCGGAACTGACGCATTACATTGGGAGTCAAAGATATTTCGGGAACAAGCATTATACACGTCTTACCTGCCGCAACAAAGTGTTCTATGACTGTCATATATATCTCTGTTTTGCCGCTTCCCGTCACACCGTGCAGCAAAAAACTGCCCGAAGGTTGTTTACTTATGGCATTCACAGCAAATTTCTGTTCATCGGTCAAAGTCAACTTTGCCGTCGATTCGCGCTGGAATCCGTTGTACGGCGAACGCTTGACGATGACGGACTCTATACGGACAATACCCTTTTGCGCCAAAGATTTGAGTGCACTTGCACTGAATTGTCTATTCAATACCTCACAGAGCGTAGCGCCGTTGTAAAATAAGTATTCCGCCAGTTGCATCTGTTTTTCCGCGCGCTTTCCTACGGCTTTGAGTAAACAATCTTTGTCGGTAGTATACGGCGCGTTTAGCGAGGCTTGATTCTTAATCAACGCACCGACTCTGTTTCCCCGCATTTCCGCAGGTATAAAAAGTCTTAACACGTCGATAAAACGCAAATGGTACTTTTTTTGCATAAAAGTACCAAGATTCAACATTTCTTCGCTTATTGCCGCATAGTCATCTTTGGCGCAAATAATGTCTTTGAGTTTTTCAAGCGGATAATCTGATGTGTGTTTTTTTTGAACAATATACCCTTCGGTGATACGGTTAGCAAAATTTACCTCCACGCGTTGCCCCACCGAATAATCGTTATCGCTTTTGTAATCGAATACTCTATCGACTTGATTGTTTGAAATATCTACAATTACAGAATAAATCATAAGATTTCCAAAACCTTATCCAGTATAATATCCGCAACTTGTTTTTTGTCCATCTTGGCATAGTCAACAGCAGTTCCGCTACGGTCAATTATTGTAACCACATTGCTGTCACTACCGAAAACATCGTTTTTCTTGATGTTGTTAATTACCACAAAATCTGCGTTTTTAGAATGTAACTTTTTTTGCGCGTTGACTGTTTCATTATCCGTTTCGGCAGAAAATATTACCAACTTTTTGTCACTTTTTATTTTACCTACATTTGCGGCAATGTCCGGATTTTTGACAAAATCCAGTTTGAGCGTATCGCTTTTGATTTTGATTTCCGAAAATGTCTTGGGACGATAGTCACACGGTGCCGCCGCCATAATTATTACGTCATTGCCGTCGACGTTATCCATTACGGCATTGTACATATCTTCGGTTGTCACGACATCAACTGTTTTTATTCCGTTCGGCAAAACCGCAGAATGCTTCCCTACTACCATTGTCACGTTTGCGCCGCGCAACAATGCCCTCTCTGCAATGGCGCACCCCATCTTGCCGCTGCTGAAATTGGATATAAACCGTACATCGTCAAGTTTTTCAAGTGTAGCGCCGCACGTAACAAGTATATTTTTGCCCTTCAAATCTTGGCTGACATTCAAAATTTCGCAGATACGTTCGTAAATAGTTTGAGGTTCGGCAAGTCTGCCTTTACCGACATCTCCGCAGGCAAGTTCACCCGAAGGCGAATCCGCAAAATAAACGCCGCGACTTTCGAGCAATTGTATATTGGCGCTGACCGCAAGATTATTGTACATATTAACATTCATTGCAGGACAAATCAGCACCGGACAAGTTGCGGCAAGCAATGTAGTAGACAGCATATCGTCGGCTATTCCGTTGGCATACTTTCCTATTATGTTGGCGGTTGCCGGACATACTACAAACAAATCGGCTTTTTGCGCAAGCGAAATATGTTCCACTTCCCAAGGAGTTTCACGGTGGAACATATCGACGGTAACGGGATTATCCGATAAAACTTCAAATGTCAACGGCGAAACAAATTCAGTAGCATGCTTTGTCATTATCACATCGACATTAAATCCGCTTTTTTTCAAAAGCCGAATAAGCGTACAGACTTTGTATACGGCTATTCCGCCGCTAATACCTACAACGATATTTTTTATGCCTCGTGGCATAGGCTTCACTTCCTAAGTTCGGTATCGCCGCAAGCAAATTCTTCCGCAGCGTAAGAAATAGTTTTTACATCTGTAGACAATTCGTCTTTGTTTTGCATTTCGTTCAGTTCCTTTGCACGCTTGGAGATTGCGCAACACAGTGCATACTTGTTTCCCGCAAGTTCCGTAAGTTCGTCAATGGGCGGTTTTGTAATCATTTTGTTTGTCTCCTTTCATTTATTATCGATATTATTTCATTTACTGCACGTTCCAAATCGTCGTTGACAATGCAGTAATCGTATTTGTATTTTTGAGCAAGTTCCAACTTGCTACGGGCAATTCGGATTTGAATTTTATCTTCGCTTTCCGTTCCGCGCTTTTTGAGTCTGTCATATAAATCCTTTTCAGTAGGCGCTTCTACAAAAAACAATAGACTTTCCGGAAAATTTTGTTTGACTTGCAATGCTCCGCTTACGTCGATTTCCAATATTACGTCTTTGCCGAATTTGAGCATATCCAAAACAAATTTTTTAGGAGTGCCGTAATAGTTTTCAAAATGTTGGTCATATTCGAGCAGTTCGTTGTTTCTTACCATTTCCAAGAAAGTTTCCGTGGAAACAAAAAAATAACTGCGGTTCTTTTGTTCGTTAGGTCTTGGAGAACGCGTTGTAATTGAACGCGAAATTATCAAATCAGGCATTTGTTTGAGAAGTTCCGCACAAATCGTACCTTTTCCTGCGCCGCTCGGTCCTGATAAAATTATCAATTTTCCTTTGTTCTGTTGCATTTTAATTTCTCCGTTTATTCAAGATTCTGTACTTGTTCACGAATTTTTTCGATTTCATTTTTCAATGCCAAAGCCATATTTGTTAGCGTTACATCATTGGATTTACTGCATATCGTATTTGCTTCGCGATTTAATTCCTGTACCAAAAAATCCAACTTTCTGCCCACCGGTTCTTGCGAATCGAGAATCTCCCGCGCGTTATCTATGTGTGAGTAAAGCCGAGTAATTTCTTCGTCTATGTTACTTTTGTCGCTAAAAAATGCAACTTCGTTAAGCAATTTATTTTGGTCGACTTCTATATTTTGAAGAATATCGGACATTCGTTGTTCCAACTTTCGTCTGTATACGCGTGCAACTTCGGGAGCAAATGCGTTTATTCCGTCGACCAATTCTTTGACAATTTCAAGGCGTTTTAACAAATCCGTTTTCAAGCGTTCGCCTTCATTTTGCCTCATGATATTCAACTGTATTATCGCCTCATTTACGGCGCGCAACAAAACAGACTTCAACGCTTCTTCCGAATCTTCAATATGTTCCAAACATATCACGTCGGCAACACGCATTAGCGCATTTACCTGAAAGTCGTTTTTGATATTGAATTTTTCCGATAAACTCTGCGCTGCCGAAACATATTTTTCCGCCAAATCATAATCGACGACAACCGCATTGTCTTTTCCCGAATCGAACGTAAAGTTGACGTATACGTCTATATGTCCGCGCTTTACGCTATTTGAAACGGCGTTGCGAACAATATCTTCGTACGGCAAAAATGCGCGCGGCAATTTCATTCCGATATCCAAAAATCTGTGATTGACGCTTTTGAGTTCAAGCGTAATTTCTTTTCCGCCTTCCGATACGGTAGACTTGCCGTATCCCGTCATACTATTCATATAATTCCTCTGACTCCGACATTTTTAATTAGACTATCGCGGTTGCGTTTGCAGTTCAAGCGACCTTGTCAACAACAAAACCGCGTCGGCATAAAATTACCTGTCAACATATGATGTGGACTGTTTGTAATCCGCAAAACAACCTGCTGCAATCGATACATTGCCGCTCTGCCGATGTTATAGCACAGGCAACCATGCAAATCCGTAACACTATTTGTTTATTATATCGTACACGAATATAATTTTACATAAATAAATATTTTGCCACGTGATACGATGTAATAGCGAGTCGTTAGCAGTAATTAAATGTAGTTAAATTTAGTTAACTGTCGTTATGTATGCTATTATAACATAGTATACAACTAATTTCAATCGGTTTTCCCAAGCATTTGCAAAAATTGTTGTTCGTCGATTATTTCGATTGCAAGCGCTTGCGCCTTTGCCAATTTGCTTCCAGCATCTCTCCCTGCAATGACAAGATTGACGCTTTTGGAAATACCCGATGCAACTTCGCCTCCGGATTCGGCAATATATTGCGAGGCTTGCGAACGCGTAAGAGTTTCCAATGAACCTGTCAAAACAACTTTTTTGCCGCTGAATACGCCTGTATTTGATTTCTCCGCATATTGCGGGTCAATGCCTATCTCTTTAAGTTGCGCTATCATGCGCACATTGTCGCAATCGGCAAAATAGTCCGCAATACTTTGCGCTACGACATCGCCGATTTGGTCAACTGCCGATAATGTTTCGATATCGGCTTTTGCGATAGCATCTATATTCTTAAATTTTGCCGCAAGGTCCTTTGCGGTTACACTGCCGATGTTTCCTATGCCAAGGGCGTAAATGTAGTTTGGCAGAGAAACACTTTTGCTTTTTTCGATAGACGACAGCAAATTTGTTATTTTTTTCTCTTGAAAACCGTCTAAGCCGTGAAGTTTATCTTTATCGAGAAAGTACAAATCAACAGGATTCGATATCCCTAATGCTTGGTGCAAAGTCCAAATGGTTTTTTCGGAAATGCCGTCGATATCGCAAGCAGGTTTGCTACAATAATGGGTAAGTCTTGCAACAATTTGCGGACGGCACCCGTTTTTGTTGGGGCAGAATAGATGTGCGCCGACTTCCTCTAACGTACTGCCGCAAGCAGGACACACTTTTGGCTTGGCTATCGGACTGCTGTCCGTCGTTTTTTCGGCAAGCCCTAAAACCTCGGGTATAACGTCGTTGCTGCGACGCAAAAACACATAACTGTTAAGCAACAGATTCTTTCGGACAATATCGCCGTAGTTATTGAGCGTAGCACGTTTGATGGTTGCACCGCACAACTCCACCGCCTCCAAATTGGCTGTCGGCGTTAACTTGCCCGTGCGTCCCACCTGCCAATCGACATCCAAAAGTTTGGTTATTACCTGCTCGGCGTCAAACTTGTAAGCAACCGCCCATTTGGGAAATTTGTCGGTATAACCCAATCTTTCGCGTATCTCAAAATCGTTGACTTTGATAACAACCCCGTCAATCAAAAAATCGTATTTGGAGCGGTCAGCAGCGATTGTTTCGATAATTTCCTTTATTTGCTCAAAATTTGAAGCAGTTTCAAATACATAGTTTGTAGAAAACCTACAATCTTTGAGAAACTCAACCAATTGCGTTTGTTTTGATATTCCCAAGTCGTCATTGTAACTGTTGCTGTAAAAGACAACATCCAAATTACGTTTTGCGGTGACTTTGGGGTCAAGATTACGTATTGCGCCCGCGGCTGCATTACGCGCATTCTTTAACGGATTGTCATTATTTTTCTCGTTGTATCTGTTTAACTGCGAAAGGCGCATTATGCCTTCGCCCTGTATTTCGATTTTGCCTTTGTACGGTATAGAAAGCGGAACATTGCGTATTGTTTTTACCTGTTCGGTTACATCCTCGCCGACAATACCGTTGCCGCGCGTTGCCGCGCAAATCAGATTACCGTTTTCATAGGTGGCAGAAATCGTCAAGCCGTCGTATTTCAGTTCGACCGTAAATTCCGCTTTGCCGACGGTTTTGTTAATCTTTTCAACCCAAGATGCAAGTTCGTTGAAACTTTGAGCCTTATCTAAACTGTACAGCCTGTTTAAATGCGTGTGCTGCTTGAAATTTTTGAGCGGTTCGCCGCCGACGCGTTTTGTCGGACTATCGCTAAATACCACGCCCGTTTGTTTTTCAAGCAATACAAGACGGTCATACAAAGCATCGTACTCGGTATCGGGAACCGAGGGGTCATCCAATACGTAATACCGGTAAGCCCATTGATTTAAACAATCCACCATTTCACGCATATCCATTGCGAAACTCTCCTTAAAGTTCAAAATACTACTTGACTATACTGAGCGGAGCAAATTTGACATTTAAACTCTTTTTTCCGACAGTTTCAAACACTACGTCGGCAACGCCGTTGTCGTACCGAATAATTATGCCTTTGCCGAATGTGCTGTGCATAACCATTTGTCCGACTTTGAACGATGCCATTTCTGCCTTGGATTTTCCGCTGTCTGTGCTGGCAGGGCGTGCCGTCGGCATACGGTTTAGTTTATCCAAATAACCGTCATCCCACAGGCGCGACTCCGGTACGGCTTCACGCGGCTGCAAAAACCGAGTAATTTCGGCATAAAACCTGCTTTGCATAAGCGGCTTGCGCTGTCCGTAAATAAAACGCGACGATGCGTGCGTTAGGTACAAACGCTTTTTCGCGCGGGTTGCAGCAACATACATCAAGCGTCTTTCCTCCTGCGAATCGCGTAAATCGTAACTGCTTCGCGAAGAAGGGAATATGGTTTCGTCCATACCCACAACAAATACCGCCTTAAATTCCAAACCTTTGACGGCATGAATTGTTGCAACAGTGACATAATCGAATTGCGTTTCATCGTCTTTGTCATTTGACAAACTTACTGTTTGCAGAAAATCGGCAAGCGTGCCATAGGGATTTGCCGTTTGATAATCTATTACCGATTGTTCGAATTCGTCCACGTTGTGCGCTCGGTCGTCCTCGCCCGCTCTTATGTAGGTTTGCCTGAACTCCAAAATATCGAGCATTTGGTGAAGAAACTGCGCAAGATTTACTGTTGAGGCAAGTTGGCACAAATCGTCATAAAGACGGAAAAAATCCATCAACTTGCTGCGCGTAGACGCATTGAAACAATCCGCTATATTACGCTCGTCCGAAATAACATCAACCATAGGCAAACACAGTTCGGCAGATAAATTGCGCAACCGTCCGAGCGTCGTTTCGCCGATTCCGCGCTTTACGGGAGCATTTATTGCGCGCAAAAAAGCCTCGTTATCGTACGGATTGTCAATCAGTCGCAAAAAGGATAACACGTCTTTGATTTCTCTGCGCTCGTAAAACTTAAATCCGCCAAATACCTTATACGGAATTTTTGCCTTGATAAATTCCTGCTCGAATGTTCTTGACAATGCATTTATACGCATCAATACCGCACAATCGCGAAACGAATACCCGTTATTCAACAGTCCCAAAATATGATGAACCACATAATACGCTTCGTCTTGCTCATTGTAGCCCGAAAACATCTCGACCTTTACACCGCTCTCGTTTTCCGTCCATAATTTTTTTTCGTATCTACCGCTGTTCTTTTCTATAACACAGTTTGCAACATCCAAGATACGTTTTGTAGAACGGTAATTCTGTTCCAGTTTGTATACGCTCGCGCCGACAAAATCCTTTTCAAAATTGAGTATATTTGTAACATCCGCACCGCGCCAACTGTAAATCGATTGGTCATCGTCGCCCACAACAAAAATATTGCGGTGTTCTTGCGCCAACATTTTGAAAATTTCGTACTGCACCTTGTTGGTGTCTTGAAACTCATCGATACATATGTAACGGTACATTTGGCTGTATCTACTCAGCACATCTTTGCAAGTGGAAAACAGTTTGTGCGTAAAATACAGCAAGTCGTCAAAGTCGAGCGCATTGTTTTCCGTCATCTTTGCGTCGTATTCGCTCAATATACGGACAATAGCCTCATCTTGGATATATTCGTTTGAAGTCAACCTTTCCATGCTGTCAGCCAAGAAATCATCACTTGACGCAAAATTCCTAAAAGAACAGATATCCCCTTCTTGATTGGCATTTTGCGGCATTTCCGCGGCTTGGTTTTTCATATGGGAAATTATATCAGAAAAACAGTCTACAACTCCCGCGTCTGCTTGGTCGCATTGTTCTTTGACTATTTTTTTTAAAACGGATTTCTTATCATCTTCGGTGTATATGGTAAAATTGGTACGCTTGTTAAGTATTGCCGCCTCATTACGCAAAACATATGCACAAAACGAGTGAATTGTGGAAATCCGCATACGTTCGGCATTGCAATCGAAATCCCAAAGTCTGCGTTTCATTTCGTCTGCGGCTTTATTGGTAAAAGTAATTGCCAAAATATTGTCGGGAGATACGTTTAACTGCTTGACAAGGTAGACAATACGATTGGTTAAAACACGCGTCTTTCCGCTTCCCGCGCCCGCAAGAACAAGCACCGGTCCCAATGGCGCAGTAACCGCTTGCATTTGACTTTCGTTGAGTTCTTGAATGTCCATAGCCTGTTACCTCACCTCTTTTTCCTACGCTTTGCATACGCAGCGCCGTCGATATTTACGTCTTTTCCCTTGCCGTTTTGTCTGATAAACTTTTTCTGTACCGAAAATCCGAATCTTCCAAGGTGTTTGCCGTTGGCATAGTATTCGCCGTGCTGATAATTTACCAATTGCGCTTTTGCAAAGTCAATTCGCCCATCGACGACGATACCCTCGTCCACCTGAACCGCCAGCACATCAGCCAAGAAAACATCGTGACTGCCCGAATGCAATATATCGTAAACTTTACATTCGATATTTATCGGACTTTCGCAGATTATCGGGCAATCAATCTTTGTCGCCTGCGCTTTTGTAAGAGCCATTTCGGCAAATTTGTCAACGTCCCTACCGCTGCGGAATCCGCAGTAATCGGCAACGGCAGTCAGATTTTTGGGAACCAAATTCAAAACAAATTCGCGTTTTTTACACAATATATCGTAACTGTATCTTTCGGGACGTACAGATATGTAAACACGCGGCGGCTTGGATGAAATAACGCCTGTCCAAGCAATCGTAATTATATTGGGTTTTTCAAAATCGCCTACACTTACCAAAACCGCAGGCAACGGCGCCATAAGTATGCAACCGTCAAATAATGCTTTTGTCACGAATTCTCCTCATATAGGCACAAAGTACGTTCTTTTACCTCAATAATGGCGCTTCCGTTAGTTATTTCACTTACTATGTTTAAAATAGTATCGTGCATTTCTACCAAAATCAACAAGTCCAACTGCACAGAGCGGTCAAAAACTGTATTTACAGTCACCGCTCTTTTGCGCAGAGTATTTTGCAGCGGTTTGAGGTAACAATAATCGGTTCTTACCGTGAGACGTATGCAGTCGGACATTTTGATAACGGCAGACGAATCAAGAACACGGCTTGCCGCGCTGCGGTAAGCGCGCGTCAGCCCACCCGCGCCGAGTTTTATGCCGCCGAAATATCGCGTCACCACTACGCATACACGGTTCAGTCCCTTGAATTTAATTGCTTCGCAAATAGGCACGCCTGCCGTGCCCTGCGGTTCGCCGTCATCGGAGCACTTGGAAATTTCGTCAAAAACGTACGCATAGCAATTGTGTGTTGCATCATAATGCTTTTTTCGTATTTCCGCAATAAAAGTTGTTGCGTCTTGGGTATTATCTATCCCCCTGCAATATGCGATAAATCGGGATTTTTCCAATACGGTTTCACAAACGCTAACCGAATTTGGCAGAGTCAAATACTCTTTCACTTTGAAAACACTACCTTGATGTGCATTTTTTTGCCCTTATGCAAAACAAAAGTGCCTTTGGAATACTCTTGTTCTGTAAGAGTGTCGTCAAATTTCAATATTTTTCTGTCGTCCACGGATACTCCTCCGCCTTCTATCAAACGTCTTGCTTCTCCGCGGCTTTTGGCAGCGCCGACGCCCACCAAAACGTCTATTACGCTGTGTGTATGTGCGATTGTTACAGACGGCATATTGCTTTCGTCGCGAGCAAATGCCGCACGCGCTTGCGATAAAACTTCTTCGGCAATATCCTTTCCGTGGACAATTGCCGTAACTTCATATGCCAAACGCTCTTTTGCCGCATTCATGCGCTCGTCGGAATGGCTTGTCAACCTTTCTATTTCGTCGACAGGCATAAACGTCAACATCTTCATACAGGTGGAAACC
The DNA here is from genome assembly GCA_023663205.1 of Corallococcus sp. Taxonomy (GTDB): domain Bacteria; phylum Bacillota; class Clostridia; order Christensenellales; family CAG-314; genus RGIG5495. The sequence continues at coordinate 18,615 of JAMPHX010000011.1, forward strand.
CTGTCATCCTCGATATTTCTCCAATACTGGAAAAATTCGTACGGCGAAGTTTTTTCCGCGTCGAGCCACACTGCGCCCTTGGCTGTTTTGCCCATCTTTCTGCCGTCGCTTGTGGTAAGTAATGCAAATGTGGCGGCATATGCGGGCTGCGCCTCTTTGCGCCTTATTAGGTCTGCGCCTGCAAGCATATTGCTCCACTGGTCATCACCGCCCATTTGCAGACAGCAACCGTATTGGCGTTTGAGCATCAAAAAGTCATACGCCTGCATAAGCATATAGTTGAATTCCAAAAACGACAGTCCCTTTTCGAGGCGCTGCTTAAAACATTCCGCCGTAAGCATCTTGTTAACCGAAAAACAAGTTCCTATTTCCCTCAAAAAGTCAATGTAGTTTAAATTGCACAGCCAATCGGCATTGTTGACAAATACAGCCTTACCCTCGGACACATCGATGAATCGCGACATTTGCTTTTTGAAGCACTCTACGTTATGAGCGATTGTTTCTTTTGTCATCATACTGCGCATATCCGTTCTGCCTGTCGGGTCGCCCACCATTGCCGTGCCTCCGCCGATAAGAACTATGGGACGGTGTCCCGCTCTTTGCATATGCGCCATAGCCATTAGCGTAACAAAATGTCCCACGTGCAAACTGTCCGCAGTAGGGTCATAACCCGTGTAAAATGTTACGCTTTGTTCTCCAAGCATTTTGTGCAATTCTTCTTCGTATGTAATTTGTTTGAGAAAATCTCTCTCTTTTAAAACATCCAATACGTTTTTCATATACATTTCTCCATATCAGTTTTCTATTTCAGCATACAGCCTTTCGCTGTGATTTATCAAATATCTGTGCGACAACCACCCAAACAAAATGCCTACGCAAATCATAATAACCCACATTACTATTTGGATATATTCTTCACCGACGTTAATTCCCCAAATTATAAATATTGCACCCATGCCGCCTACAACCACGGATACCAAAAGCCCGACAAGCACTGCAAGCCAACTGCCCTTGCTGTTTTTGAGTCCTTGTTGAAAATTTGTCCAATCCAAACGCGGCGATTTCAAGTCCAAATATGCTGTAATGCACATTATTCCAAAAAGATAAGCCCCCATGGCAATCGTCATCAATATTGCCCAATACCATTTGATATTTAAGAATATCACCGCGCATATTCCCGCAAGCAACGCATCGACAATCAACATGAGCGTTGCCAAGATTACCTTTGCAGACATAATTTTTGCCGCAGGAATCGGCAAAGATTTCAATACCGAAATAGCCTTACCCTCTCTGCTTATGGGGTAAATACCCATCACATTGCTTGACGTGCCCAAGAAAGTCAAATAAGCAAATATTACTAACGGCGCAACTGTTTGGAATAAATATGTTTCGGAAAACTGCAACAATACAGATTCGTCGGCATTTAGTCGCAATATAATTCCGAATACTATGAGCATTACAGGCAAAATAATTACGCCCATAAGCATTTGCATCCCGAGTTGTCTGTCGCGTATAACACGCTTGAAATCGGTCAGCATTATTGTCGAAATAACTCCGCGTTGTTTGTACGAATGCTCTTTGGTCGCAGAGTTAGCGTTTTTGCGTGTTTGTCCGTTACTTTCCAAACTTGCCGAAACAATACCTTTGTACATCGGCGCAGCAATCAATACCACCAAGAAAAACAGCAGCAAGTTTATTCCGACAGAATACAGCAGATTTAATGAAAATGCTCCTAAGGCAACAGACGCCATTGCGACGCCGTAGAACCAATCAGGAAATACAAATCGGAGCGATTGCGCAAAGTTTGCGGAAATTTCAGAAAGCATCTTTTGCAAATAAACCAACATCTCTTCCGGAGTTGCATCTTCGGGTAGACCGCTCACATTGCCTGTAAGCAACGAAATCACAACAATATACACCGCCATAAGCGCAACAAACAAAACCAATTGAAATATCGTTGCCGCTATACCGCTTTTACTCAATTTTACAATCAACAGCGACAACGGCGCGGCAATCAGACACCCCCAAAAAAGCGGCATTGCAGGGATAAACGCCATACCGAATAACAGTCCGACAAAGTAATGCAATGTAAACAAATTTGCGCCTATGCCGAAAGGCAACAGTACAGCAAGCACCATTATCGCGGAAGTGATGATTTCGTTTACGTAAACCACTGACAATTTTGCCAAAAATATTTTCCACGAGGACATCGGCAAAATCAACAGCCTATCGGCATCCTTGGCGGCAAACACCGTTGACATAAGAGACGGTATGCCGAATAACAACACCATGCCTTGACATATTACCGTCAAAAACGTAATCATCGATGTAATGTTAGCATCACCGCGCATAGCCATGCCTGCGGTATACATAGACATAACAATGCCGATAAGCAACGGTAATAAACACAAAGCAAGGACGATGATAAAAACAATTCCGCCGCGTTTTTTCTTTGCGGATTTGCCGCCGACGAAAATACCTCGGAATTGCTGTTTGAATAAAACTTTTACCAAGGAATTGAACGCTTTCATTTTTGTTCCTCGTTGCCGTTTGCCGTAATCGTCAAGAATATATCTTCAAGAGAAACGTCTTTGTTTTCTCGTATATTGTCAAGAGTATCGACAACAACCAACTTGCCGTGATTGATTATACCTATTCTGTCACAAACCTTTTCCACGACGTCGATTACGTGCGAACTGAAAAATACAGTATTGCCTTCATCTGCATATTTGCGCATCATCTTTTTGAGTTCGTATGCGGATTGCGGGTCAAGCCCTGTAAGCGGCTCGTCCAGCACCCAAACCTTCGGGTTATGAATAAGCGCGGCAATTACCATGATTTTTTGTTTCATGCCGTGCGAATACGAACTTATCAAATTACCCAATGACTCCTTCATTGAAAACATTGCGGAATACTCGTCTATTCGCTTTTTGAGTTCTTCGTTTCCCACTCCGTAGACTGTACCGATAAATTGAAGATATTCTATGCCCTTCAACGTATCGTAAGTTTCGTGATTGTCAGGAACGTAACCTATTTGTGATTTTGCCGCAACGGGATTATCCGATATGTTGATACCGTTTATTTGCACGGTTCCCTCACTCGGACTCAAAATTCCGGTAAGCATCTTTATCGTAGTGGATTTGCCTGCCCCGTTAGGACCCAAAAACCCGAAAATTTCACCGCCCTTAACTTCCAAATTAAGCGAATCCACCGCCTTAACTTTACTTTTGCCATACGTTTTAGTTACATTGTACAATCTAATCATATTTTCGACCTTTGCTTAGATTAGCGTTTCAAATTATTATTTTTGGGCTGTCGGCATCCGATATCCTGTCCGTTGCCGCTCGGACGGTAATACACCTTATCTTTTACAACGTCAGGCAAATACTGCTGTTCAACCCAACCACCGTAATTGTGCGGATATTTGTACGGCACTTCGCCGACGGTTTCGGTATCGCGCGCAAAATTTTTGTCCGCCAAATACGAAGGCACCTCTGCTTGCGGATACTTGGAAGCATCCGCTTGCGCCGCGTCAAGCGCTTCCACCACACTGTTTGATTTTGGAGCATTGCAAATATACAGTATTGCTTCCGTCAAATTTATTCTGCCTTCCGGAAGTCCTATATTTTGAAACGCAGTCATTGCAGATGTTGCCACAACCAACGCCATAGGGTCCGCAAGACCCACGTCTTCCGAGGCGTGAATAACTATTCTGCGTGCAAGCAGCATAGGGTCTGTACCCGCTTCGATAAGACGCTCAAACCAAAACATCGCGGCATTGGCATCGCTGCCGCGCATACTCTTGATAAATGCACTTATCATGTCATAGTACATTTGCTTATCTACGGACAAGACCTTTTTTTGCATAGATTGACTTGCGGTAACTTCGTCGACAACGATTACGCCGTCTTTATTGGGTTGCGTCGTCACGGAAGCAAGTTCCAATGCGTTAAATGCATTGCGCAAATCACCGGCACAAACATCGGCAATGTAATTTATCGCTTCGGGAGTCGCGCTTACTTTCAGACCTTTGAGAACCGAATCCTTTTCCAAGGCAAGCAAAAGCCCGCGCTTTATATCGGCAGTTGTCAGCGGCTTAAATTCAAAAACACGACACCGCGAAACAATTGCGCGCGTCATAGATACATACGGGTTTTCGGTGGTAGAACCGATAAAAGTAATTATACCCTTTTCTATTGCAGGCAAAACGCAATCGGATTGCGCCTTGGACCAACGGTGACACTCATCCAACAGTAAATATGTGCGTTGTCCGTATGTATTAAATCTGCGCGATGCCTCTTCTATAACCTTTTTTGCATCGGCGACACCGCTGGATACTGCATTGAGTTTTTCAAAATAACCCCCCGTTGTATTTGCAATGATATTTGCAAGCGATGTTTTGCCTGTACCCGGAGCGCCCCAAAAAATACAACTGCCAAGTCTGTCGGCTTTGATTGCACGACAGAGAAGCGAACCGTCGTATATTAAATGCGATTGACCGATAAATTCGTTTAAAACATTGGGTCGCATACGTTCGGCAAGCGGAATATTGTTTAATTTTTCGTTTTCAAACATAGAATTTTGACTGTAAATTGCCATAAAGTAATTTTAACATTTTTTCGGCATATTTGCAAGAAAATATATTTATATATTTCTAACAATTTATATTGGCGGACGCATACGCTCAAAACTCATTTGCATATGAGATGAACGACCTTGTTTGGCAAACGGTTATACGCGTTTTCAAATTAAAAGCGCGGCGGATTAAACCGCCGCGCACAATATTGTCAAACCAAATAATCGGCTATCTTGTGTAATTGACGTAATTTCTGCGTGTAAAACTCTCAGACATCCAATCGAAATCGATGGAAACAGTCCCAAACAATTGCTCGCAAATTCAAACTCCGACTCAAAAATCTGCTATTTTCCAAGCACATCTTTACGTGTCAAAAAACAGCATATTATATCATTCTGCGCTTTCCGCCATCGGGATACTTCTTAAAATAATTGTCGATGGACTTTTGCACAATTTCGATTGCCTTATCTTCCGCATGAACTTCGGACACAGCCGTGGTTTTGTTTTCCAATTGCTTATACACAGAGAAGAAATGCTGCATTTCGTCAAAAACGTGTTTGGGCAATTGCTTTATGCTTTTGTAGCAATTGTAATTGGGGTCGGTGTACGGAATTGCTATTATCTTCTCATCCATATCGCCGCCGTCAGCCATAGTGATAACGCCGATAGGATAGCATCGTACCATAGACAGCGGTATCAAAGGCTGCGAACATAAAATCAGAACGTCCATAGGGTCACCGTCACCCGCAAGCGTCAGAGGTATAAAACCGTAGTTGGCGGGATAATGAGTCGACGTATACAGTATTCTATCCAAAATCAATCTGCCGGTTGCTTTGTCAAGTTCATACTTTTCCTTACCGCCCTTTGAAATTTCCACTACCGCAATAAAATCAGTACTGGAAATTCTGTTTTTGTCTATTTCGTGCCATATATTCATATATTTCCTCCTTAATGCGACCATAAAAGCCGCATCGCAATAAAGATTTAATTAAGCGTATTCTTCGTATTTGAAATTCTTGGCAAAACGTATAAAATTTTCCGCGTCGGAATACAAGTTTCCGTTTTTTGTCCAAATCAAAACAACTTTTTGTTCGATAGGCTGTTC
>JAMPHX010000120.1 GCA_023663205.1 Corallococcus sp.
GCCTGTCAGTCTTTCGTATGAATATCTGCGCTGTTTCAAGATGTCGTCGAGATATTTTTCAAAGTTGGCGCGGTAACCCGTAAGTTTAAAAAACGTCGTACCCTCGGCAACTATCGCAACGGGCAGTCCGAAGGGCGTGCCTACGGTAATTACCGCTGCCGCATTTGCAATTGCGCCCATTTTGGCGGCGCGGTCTATTACTTCGCGGCAAAGTTCCTTGGCAAGCGTTCTGTCGGCGGTATTTGGCAATACATCGAACAGTCGGTTTTCACCGCCGCAAAGAAACTCCGACACTTCCTTCAAATCGATATTTTCAAACCGTATCGCATCGGAAAAACCGCCTTCCTGCGAAAATCCGTTTAGGCACATCGTTATTATCTGCGCAAGATATTTGCCCGAAACTATCTTTTCAAATTGCTGCGCGTCGGGGTCTGCCGTAGCGCCTATTACCGCTTTGTCGTAGTCGCCCATTGCAAATCCGGCAAATCCGCCCGCTTCCGTATTGATAATCATATTTTCCGTTTGCGCATCGGAAATTTTGGTTATGTTTTTTGTTTTTTCCAAATAACAGAGATTGGTGCCCGTACCGTAAATGTACCCGATGTAACCGCCGTACTTTTTGCCCAAGTTCAAAGCCTTTCCGCCCAAAAGCGTAGCAACGGTATCGTTGAGAACCACTATATTGCGCTTTTTGTCTGAATACTTTGCAATTGCCGCAAGCGTTTCTGCGCCCACCATTGTTCCCCAAACTTCGGGAGCGTCAATTTCCTTGGCGAGGTACTCCACCAACCCGTCTATTTGACTGTTCATCTTGACGTTGTACGAAAAACAAAAGCCGACGTCGCCGCCTACCTGCAACAGACGAGCGACGCTTTTGGCAATACCGCCGTAAAACTCCTCTTTGCTTACCCTGCCGCAACTTCCCAGCATGGGGACGGTTTCCGCACGCTCTATTACTGCTTGTCCGTCTTTTGTAAAGTACCCTATTGCCGTACGCAGATTAGTGCCTCCCGCATCTATCAGTATGCGTTTGCTGTTGGGCGTAAATCCGTTTACTTCGTCAAGGTAGGTTGGAATCATCGGAATTTTGCTGTTATTTCCGTCTAATCCGCGCCGCATTTCCGCGACAAATTTCGCAAGAGAAGAATCGACATCCACCTGTATGCTTGCCTGATTGTGTTTTACCAAAAACTTTTCTACTGCCGTCATTTTGTTTCTCCTTGCAAAATTTGCTGCGCAATATACGTCTTGCACAGCCCCTGTTTGACCAATTCGTCCACGCGCTTTTCACGCATAATGTCCTGCGACGTAGGGTCTTGGGCGCATATATAAGCGTTGCAATTGCCCAACTTTGGCGTATATGTTCCTCCGCGCGAAACTATGCTTTGCACAAGTTGTTCCGCGCAGCCGTCCTGTCGAATTTCGATTGAACGCGCTATTGCAAATTTTACGCCTCGGTACTCGTTTGACTCGGTTTGAGTGTTTTGGGCAATGCGCTTCAATTTGTCTATCGCGACATTGGCTACACGGCGTTTGCTTACCTGCCCCTCCAAAGATACAGGACGCGTCAATTCAAAGTTGACGTTTCCGCCGATACGCACGCGGTATTTGGCGCACAGTTCCAGCGGAGTGTAACCTGTGCTTTCGCAAAGATATTTGAGCGTCATCATCGCCATCCAAGCATCGTCCTCGGAGTTGTGCTCGCGGTACTCCAAGTTGAGTTCGGCGGCAATTTTGCTGAGCGCTTTGACGTCGTTTTCGCCCTTGTACAGTTTGTAAAGCAATTGAGAACAAATAAAATCGAATTCGATACATGGCAATTTGTAATGTTTGCAGGCGGCATTTAACATTCGGACGTCGCTGTCGACAGCGTGACCCAATACAAGAACATCGCGCGAAGTAAGCATTGCTTTTATCCTGCCGTAAACTTCCGAAAAATCGGGTGAAGAATCCAACAGTTTTTTGTCGAGATGCAAATCGATTCCTACATTTTTGCGAGTGCCGTTGAGATTGTACTTTGTTTTGGGATTTATCCAGATGTTTTCGCGGCTGAGGATATTGAACTGTTCATCGGCAATGACAATGCCGATACTGCATATGCTGTATAGTTTGTATCCGTTTGCCGCTTCTATGTCGAAAGAAAGATATTTCATTGAAAAACCTCAAATTTTATTTTACCAAATATTTACGTATTTTGCAAGTATTACGCCCTACCGTGCGAAGCCAAGTTTTGTACCGGTACTTTACAATCGGCTTTACGCAAATGTTCCGATGACAATACAAACGACGGCTGTCAATATTGTAATGCCGACAGCCGCCGCGTTGCTTTTACAGCAATTCGGTTGTAATCAAGTTTTCGATATCGATAGTCGAGGCAATCTGCACTCCGCTGCCGCCCAACTCCGCAAGGGGAAGAATATCCACTTGATAACGGTCGCCTATTGCCAAAACATTTTGCGGTGTTACTCCGTAATCGGCGCAGATTTGTTTGTATGTTTCCTTTTTGCTCAGCGACGCAATGCCCTTATCGTAATCGGGCGCATAGATTTTGTCAAATACGTCCAAGTCTATTTTGAGTTTACGCGCTTTATACAGCACGTTTGCAAGCAGTTCGTTGGACAAAATTACCAAGGTGTATTTTTGCGAAAGTTTTTTGAGAAGTAAATTGTCGACGGTTTGCGCGGTGTCGTAATCCACCTCAAAAAAGTGCGTTACTTTGTATTTGTTCCAATCGTTTTCGTCTACGCCGAAATACTTGCACGTTTTGCCGAACGACACACGCTTTGCGCCGCGTTTATCGAAGCCGTATTGCTTTATTATTTCAAGGGCTTCCTGCTGTGAATGTCCCGACAAATCGGTTATTGCGTTTTTGATATATTCGACGTAAAATTTCTGTGCCTGAGGGTGACTGTACAGCGTTTCGTCAAAATCGAAAACAACTACTTTTATCAGCGGAAAATCCATAAACATATTTCCTCGGTTAAATATTATAATTGTATATATTTTAACAAATAAACTGTTTTAATGCAAACTATTGACTAACAATTGCGTTGTTTGTTATAATAATTACAATAGTTCGGTGCAGGCAAACCGCTGCGGGCTTGTCTGCACAACTTATCAAAAGCAAGCGTAAAATTGTCACGATACTTACTCGGAGGAAAAAAATGGAAAAACAATTGATAGTCCTTATGGCGG
>JAMPHX010000121.1 GCA_023663205.1 Corallococcus sp.
TTCTTTGATTATTGCCTGCGCAAGTACAACCGCGGTGGTGGTGCCGTCGCCGACTACGTCGTTGGTTTTGGTGGAAACTTCTTTTATTATCTGTGCGCCCATATTTTCAAAAGCGTCTTCCAGTTCGATTTCCTTTGCAATGGTAACGCCGTCGTTGGTAATAAGCGGACTGCCGTACTTCTTTTCCAGTACGACGTTTCTTCCTTTGGGACCTATTGTGATTTTTACCGTATCGGCAAGTTTGTTTACGCCTGCTTCCAAACTTTTTCTGGCGTCCTCGCCGTATTTGATTTGTTTAGCCATTATTTTGCCTCCTTATTCGACTATCGCCAAAATATCGCTTTGGCGTATTATTGTTACTTTTTCGTCATCCAACTTAAACTCGCTGCCTGCATATTTGCTGTACAGCACTTTGTCGCCTGTTTTTACAATCATTTTTACTTCTTTGCCGTCAACGATACCGCCTTCGCCAACTGCGACTACAACGGCTATTTCCTGTTTTTCTTTTGCGGCAGTGGGCAGAAATATTCCGCCGTGCGATTCTTCTTTTTCTTGGATTTCTTTGACAACTACTTTGTCAAATAACGGTTTAAGTTTCATATATAAGCCTCCGAAAATATATTTTGTTTCAAGTGTTAGCACTCTCCAATCGAGAGTGCTAATTACATTATACCCCAAATTTGCAAATTGTCAATACAATTGAGGCAATTTGGGACAACTTTTTTTGTCGAAAAGTCTGCAAAACGCTATTTGTGTCAAGCCCTGTTGACAAAATATATTTTGTGTACTACACTGTAACAAAACTTCAAAAGTTGGTGCATTATGAACAAATGGGATAAACGCTTTATGTCGTTGACGGAGGACGTTGCAACTTGGTCAAGTTGTTTTCAAGAGAATCGTCACGTCGGCGCGCTTGTGGTAAAAAACAACAGAATACTTACAACCGGCTACAACGGTGCGCCGCAAGGCGTCAAAAGTTGTGTGGAAAGAGGCGAGTGTATGCGCAAAAAGTTGGGTATCGAAAGCGGTACTCGTCACGAATTGTGCTATGCCGTGCACGCCGAGCAAAACGCCATAATACAAGCCGCCCGTTTGGGTACGGTATTGGACGGGGCGACATTGTACTGTACGCATCAACCGTGCGTAATTTGCGCCAAGATGATAATAAATTCCGGTATCAAACGTATAGTTTACAAAGAAGGATATCCCGACGAATTTTCGCTGCAACTGCTTGACGAAGCGGGCGTGGAAGTGGAACAGTACGCAGAATAAGCGCAATTGTGCGCAACAGTGCGCAAAATAAGGCGGTCTGAGCCAAGTTGCTTCAAACAGAGTTTCGTAATCCACACATACAAGCGTCATTTAAGTCGCAAGGCTTTTACGGCAAAGCGATACGTCGAACACCGCGGCAAGCGGAAAATGAAAGTATCACGATGTTATATCAAAGTATAGCGGGTATGGGTGAACAAACAAAGTTGAACAGCAAGTAAACGACTTTTGGGGCGGCGCTTCATCAGCGGTTTCTTTCTATTTCCAATTTAATATGTCTATTCGTCATTGCGCGGAAGCAAAGTTTCCCCACTCAGTCATTGCAAGGAACGTAAGCGGCAAAGCAATTCGTGATACGGTAAAATATTATTGCACTGATATTTTTGCGCAAATTGTCTATTGACAAACGCTGTCAGGCAAGTTACAATGTCATTGGGAAGTGCAAGGGGGAGGAGCGCAAAATGTTAGCATTTTTCGAGGCGACAACCACGTTTGAAAAAATAGAAAACGTATTCTTTATGATTGTCAAGTATTGTTCGCTCATTGTAGAGTTTATCGGCGTATGTTTGCTTATGTGGGCGATATTTTGGGCAGTAATAGGGCTGTTCCGCAAAAAAGACCTTGTGCGTTTGCACCTTGCGGAAGGTATTGCATTGGCGTTGGAATTTAAGTTGGGAAGCGAATTGCTCAAAACACTTACCGTAAGCGAATGGAGCGAACTGCTTATACTCGGCGCTATCATATTGTTGCGTGCCGCGCTTACCTTCCTTATTCAGTGGGAAATCCGCATAGAAAAGAAAAACGGGCAATTGGTAGATGTGTCGGAAATCAAGCCCGACCGAAAAGAAGTACCGAAATCTGCTCCTTCGGAAAAAAAGTAAAATTATCGGATATTTTAAAAAGTCAATTAAAAGTAATTAAATTTATCGAAAAATTATTGACAAACATCGATAACGGTGCTAATATATTTAGGCAGTCAAGTTACTGCGATATTCCTCTATAGCTCAGTCGGTAGAGCATGCGGCTGTTAACCGCAGGGTCGTTGGTTCGAGTCCAACTGGGGGAGCCAAACAATCGGCAAATTTCGTCAAGAGGTTTGCCGATTTTGCTTTTATATTCAACTTTTGTTTTTACACGCGTTACTTTTGCTTTTAACCGAAATTTGCCTGATTGGGATAAAAATAACGAACTCCTATACCAAACTATGCTTTACTTTATAAGTAACGGCAACGGTCAAACAGGCAAATATTTTCCCTCGATACATTCCTTTCGGCGCTGCGTAAAAGTTACGAGTACGGAAACAAAGTCGGAAGCGCAAAGCATATCTTTCGCCATGTACGTAAAGGGAAGGGAAGTAAATGTTTTGAGATGTAGTCGTTGTATTGCGAGCAAACGGTTGACGTACGGTAAAAACCGTTATATAATCAATATAAGTAAGTACTTCAAGAGTCGGCTCTTATTTCATTAAAGATATGGCTCTCAGACCGACCGTACTTACTTTTTTTATAGGTAAGGTTATGAAAGACAAAATTTTAATCAAACGCAACGTGCTTAGGATAACTGACGTGCAAGACGGCAACGGTGCGGCATATGCCGCGCAATTGCTCAACAGGTTCGGCGTTGCCGTCGATAAACCAAAGTATCTAACGGCGGAAAACTTGGCGGCTGTCAGCGAGTTTTACGGAAAGGAAATTCCGAGCGGATTTTACAAACATCCGCAGCACACAAAGTATTTTACTTGCGAACAGTTGCTTGTAGAGCAGTTGATTTCCTACATAACGGTAGAACTTGGCGGCGAAAGAAGTTTAGACCCCGAAGTATTTACGCGCAAACCTGCGTTTTTGAAGGTATTGCCCGATTACCGCGAGGGCGATGACGTCAAGTTAAGGTTTTAC
>JAMPHX010000122.1 GCA_023663205.1 Corallococcus sp.
ATCTATCGAGCAATTCCTCCCCGAATATTTTCTTAAAACGCCTTTGCGAAACACGTTTTGTCATTCGCAGACCCAACATTAAATACTCTTCTTCCGCGGCAGTCTTATCTATGGTTTGACAACTTTCCGTAGCAGAGCCGATATTTCGCATTGCAGAAATATATTTTGCTATGTCGGAGAAATTTGCCGAACGATTGCCCTCGTAATATTGGTGAGCGCCACAGCCTATGCCGTAGTACTCTCCGCACTGCCAATAATTGGAATTGTGCTTGGATTCATAACCCGTTTGAGCAAAATTGGATACTTCATAGCGAACAAAGCCTTTTTGCCCCAGCACAGCCATTGCCTCGTCGTACATATCGCACAGCAGGTCAGTATCCGTCGGCACGGTATATTTACCTTTCTTTATTTCCTCTGCCATACGGCTGTTTGCATAGACTTCCAAAGCATAGGCGCTGACGTGTCTTATCGGCATATCGGCAACACGATTTGCCGTACGCAAAAAGTCGTCATGCGATTCGGGCAGACCTATTATCAAATCCGTATTTATATTGGTTACACCTGCACCGATTGCATTGTTTAATGCATTTTCAAACATTGCGAAATTGTGAGCACGTCCCAACTTTTTCAAGGTGCCATCGTTTACGCTTTGCAGCCCTATGCTAAACCGATTTACTCCGATTTGCGCAAAACAATCCGCCTTGCTTTTACTGAGGCTTTCGGGATTGCACTCTGCCGTTATCTCGACATCGTCAGACAACCGGCAATATCTGTAAACGGTATCGAAAACCATATCGATATACTTCTCATCGACGGCAGACGGCGTACCTCCGCCCAAATATATAGAGGAAATTTGTTCTGTTTTTCCTTTACATTTTGTTTCTATTTCGCGGCACAGACAATCGAAATAATCTTTTTGTAATGAAAAATCGCAATTGGATACAAATGTGCAATAACTGCATCTGCTGCGGCAAAACGGTATATGAATGTAAATTGCGACCTGTTTCATAGTGTTTGTTTCCTTAAAAATGCGCGTGGTTACACGCGCACTGTCTGTTTTGCTTGCATTGTTTTTTTGCTTTTGTCGCTTTGTAAACAAATGGAACGCAAATTTTGCCTTGATAAATTTTAATACAAGCAAAACTTGCTTGGAAAATTTAAACGTATGTGCAAAGATTACCACAGGATGTCACGCTTATTTGAAAATTTACTTGCACATCTACCCTCTTCCAACACGCATTGAATTGCTTTTCATTATGGTACCGTTTGCTGCAAATACGCATATACGGCAATTATTCAAAGTGCGACATTATTCGTCTATCTTCAAAATTGACATAAACGCCTCGCTCGGAACGCTTACACTGCCGACTTGGCGCATACGCTTTTTGCCCTCTTTCTGTTTTTCGAGCAATTTCTTTTTGCGTGTAATATCTCCGCCGTAACACTTAGCAAGAACGTCCTTTCGCAACGCTTTGACAGTTTCCCGCGCTATTATTTTATTTCCGACAGTTGCTTGAATGGGAATTTCAAACATTTGCCGAGGAATTGCGTCTTTTAGTTTTTCTGCAATTTGCCTACCGCGCGAATATGCCCGTTCTTCGTTGACGATTATCGACAATGCATCGCACATTTCGCCGTTCAACAGCATATCGAGACGAACCAACTTGCCTGTTTCGTAGCCCTTGATATCGTAATCCAAACTGGCATAACCGCGCGTGCGCGATTTGAGCGAGTCAAAAAAGTTGTAAATGATTTCGTTTAGCGGTATATCGTATTTGATACAGACGCGTTTTGTATCGACATACGTCATATCGACAAAAACACCGCGCTTTTCCTGACAAAGTTCCATCACAGCACCCACATATTCGGGCGGACAGTATACCGACGCAGATACAATAGGTTCTTCCATATGCTCTATGTTTGTAGGCGGCGGCAATTTGGTCGGATTATCAATGAGCAGCAAATCTCCGCTTGTTGTATAAACTTTGTAACTTACGCTCGGCGCGGTTGTTACCAAGTCGAGGTCAAACTCTCTTTCCAAGCGTTCCTGTATTATCTCCATATGCAAAAGCCCCAAAAAACCGCATCGAAATCCGAAGCCCAACGCAACAGACGTATCGGGTTCGTAGGTCAATGCGGCGTCGTTGAGTTTAAGTTTTTCAAGCGCGTCTTTTAGGTCGTTGTATTTGCTTCCGTCGGCAGGGAATATTCCGCAATAGACCATAGGCTTGACTTCCTTGTAGCCTTTGAGCGGCTTATCCGTCGGGTTTGCGGCATCGGTAATGGTATCGCCGACCTTTGTGTCGGAAACGGTTTTGATACTTGCGCATATATAACCCACGTCGCCCGCGCAAAGTTTATCGGCTGTTTGCATCCGCGGAGCAAAAATTCCTACTTCGGTAACGTCAAAAACTTTGTCTTTGGTTTCAAACATCTTTATACGGGACCCGACTTGAACTGTCCCGTTGAAAATACGCGTAAAAATTATTACGCCCTTGTAGTTATCGTATTGACAATCAAATATCAACGCCTTTAAGCGTCCGTCATCGTCGCACTGCGGTGCGGGAATATTTTGCACTATTGCGTCCAATACGTCCTTTATGTTAAGTCCCTCTTTGGCGGAAACAAGCGGTATACCTTCCGTAGACAATCCGATAGTATCTTCGATTTCCCGTTTGGCGCCTTCGATATCGGCAGAAGGCAAATCAATCTTGTTTATTACCGGTATTATTTCAAGGTCGTTTTCGAGCGCAAGATAGCAGTTTGCAAGAGTTTGCGCTTCCACACCCTGCGAAGCGTCCACTATCAGCAATGCACCTTCGCACGCAGCCAATGAACGGGAAACCTCATAATTAAAATCTACGTGTCCCGGAGTATCTATCAAATTTAAAATATACTCTTCCCCTTCATATACATATTTCATTCTGACGGGAGTAAGTTTTATCGTTATACCGCGTTCGCGCTCGATATCCATGCTGTCGAGCAATTGCGCTTCCATATCGCGGGTAGCCACCTGCCCCGTATACTCCATTAGTCTATCTGCAAGAGTGCTTTTGCCGTGGTCGATGTGCGCTACAATGCAAAAATTTCTGATATACTTCTGTTCCATAACAATTCCTTTATGCTCTGCAAATTTGGTTCTTTGCAATCTAATTATATAGT
>JAMPHX010000123.1 GCA_023663205.1 Corallococcus sp.
GTGACAATACTGTACGTAATAATGTCGAACAAATTATTTCAAGTCGCCACAATGCTAATTTTAACGTAAAAATCGAAAATAACGGCAGTGTACAAGATTTATACGTTGTATTAGACCGATTGGTAGAAAATTTAAGGTAACTTTTCGATTCGTTTCTTAACTAATATATATAGTATAATATATTTTATTTATTTGACTTTTTGTAATAACAAGCGTAAAATAATTGCCGTTGAATAAACGAACGGTATATTCGCCGTGTTTACGTTTCACGGATATTACCACTTTAAGTACATGATTTGGGAGGAATAGGCTGTTATGGAGTTTATAAATGCAGTACTTGCAATTGGAATAGCATTGGTTTTCGGTTTGTTATCAACAAGACTTATGAAACTTATCGGACTGCCGAATGTTACGGGATATTTGATTGTCGGTTTAATAATAGGTCCGCATTGTTTGAAACTCATAAATGAGGGAGTATATAGTTCTCTTAAAGTAATCAGTTCTATTGCTCTTGGATTCATTGCATTTTCTATCGGAGTCGAATTTAAAATTTCTCATATCAAGGAAATTGGCAAAAGCGCAATAGTTATTACGTTATTTCAAGCATTGACCGCTACATTATTTGTAGATTTGATTTTGCTTCTCGTGGTCAAAAGTTATGAGGCATTGATTTTGGGTGCAATTGCAACGGCAACCGCACCTGCCGCTACCCTTATGGTTGTACGCCAATATAAAGCCAAAGGAATAGTAACCGGCACATTATTGCCCGTTGTAGCTCTTGACGACGCTGTGGGATTGATGGTCTTTGCAATTTCCAATGCGATAGCCTTGTCATTGGCAAGCGGCGCAGAATTGACTGCTATGAATCTTGCCGTATGGCCGCTTGTCGAAATTATTACGTCATTGGCAATAGGTGCGCTTGTCGGCGGACTTATGGCGGTAGTTCCGAGATTTTTTAAGTCACGGGATAACAGATTGATTGCATCTGTGACGTGCGTATTTCTGTGTATAGGTATTTGCGAATTATTTACGGAATTGAATAATAAAGCACTCGTCCCGTTTGCATTGTCGGATTTGTTGGTATGCATGATGGCAGGGGCTATATTTGTCAATTTGCGTAAAGAAGCCGAACAGGTTATGCAGGGAGTTGACCGTTTTACGCCTGCGATATTTATGCTTTTCTTTATTTTGAGCGGTGCGGAACTGGACGTAACCAAATTGGGCGACGGTATGATTCTGTTGGCGTTGGCTCTTTATCTTGTAGCACGTTCTTTGGGCAAGTATCTTGGAACATTTGCAGGCGCCGCAATTACTAAAAGCGACAAAAAAGTCAGGAACTATTTGGGCATAACACTGTTTCCGCAAGCAGGTGTCGCTATAGGTATGGCAACGATGTGTAAAAATGAATTCCAAGAGGCAGCAAGCAAAGCGGCTACCCCCGAACTTGCCAATGAATTGTTGAGTGTAGGTAATAATATTGTTACAATTACCATGTGCGCAGTTTTGGTTTATGAATTGGTAGGACCGTTGCTCACTAAATGGGCATTGACTCGTGCAGGCGAAATTGATAGAAGTATGTTGCGTAGCGGTCGGAAAAACAAGTTGCAAGCGGCAACGGCAGGAGAGACCGTCAATGTTATCGATGCTGTCCCCGAACAATCTGCTATTACACAAAATGACGATGAGAAGAATCAAAATGCTGATATATCTCCCGACGCGGATAAAAAATAGAGTATCATTGGTGAAGTCATGATTGAATTGAACAGTAATATGTATAAACTTATGCGTGAGTCCGAGTTTTTAGATGACGACGGCATGGATTTGGAAGATGCTCGGCATATTGACAAAAGTAACAGTGTTGAGAAGTTCAAAAGAGAATATAAAGATTATTATTCGGATATTAAATTGAGCGTTAAGGAAGATTGGTAACCGGTTAAATTCAATTTATGCGACTGCAACGGGTTACCTAATATGTATTACAAATCATATATTTTCTCAAAGGAGAATACGATGACAATTCTGGATATCATAGAAAAAAAGAAAAATAAACAGACTCTAACAAGAGAAGAAATACGTTTTTTTGTTAACGGAGTTACAGACGGCAGTATCCCCGATTATCAAGTATCGGCACTATTGATGGCAATTGTGTTAAACGGTATGAACGATGATGAAACTTTTGACCTTACGGACGCTATGCTTCACAGCGGAGACATAATGGATATGTCTGCAATAGGCGGCAGAATTGTTGATAAACATTCGACAGGCGGTGTCGGCGATAGTACTACGCTTGCGCTTGCCCCCATTTTGTCGTGTTGCGGAGTAAAAGTCGCAAAGATGAGCGGCAGAGGTTTGGGCTTCACCGGCGGCACTTTGGATAAACTTGAAAGTATTCCGGGATTTAATGTTTATTTGTCGGAAAACGATTTTTTTTCTATTGTAAAAAAAGTCGGTTGTGCTGTTGTCGGGCAGACTGCTAATCTCGCGCCCGCAGACAAAAAATTGTATGCTTTGCGAGATGTTACGGGAACGGTGGATTGTATCCCGTTGATATGCAGCAGTGTAATGAGCAAAAAACTTGCAAGCGGTAGCGATACGATTCTTCTTGATGTAAAGTACGGTTCGGGCGCATTTATGCGTGACAAGGAGTCGGCATTGCAACTTGCACAAAAAATGGTAACAATAGGCACCCGTGCGGGTAAGGCTATCGGTGCGCTTATTACCGATATGGAACAACCGTTATCCAATCATATAGGCAATGCACTTGAAATAATCGGCATTATAGATGTTTTACACGGTGTTCGCAATCGTTTGTATTTTGAATTGAAAGAAGTTGCAGTGAAATTGCTATCACTAACACATCTCTATGATGATGAAACTGCAAAGCAGGCATTTGACAATGCGCTGGATAGTGGGAAGGCATTTGATAAATTTGTAGAAATGGTCAAAGCACAGGGCGGTGACATCGAATATATACTTCATCCGGAAAAGTTTATTTTGGGTAAAAAGGAAACATTGTTTGCAGAGAGCAACGGTTATGTTTCCGAGATTGCAACATCGGATATAGGACG
>JAMPHX010000124.1 GCA_023663205.1 Corallococcus sp.
AAAATCGCTGAAAATGTCAATTTTTTCAGCGATTTTGATGATTTTGCGGATAACATTAGCCAAATAGTAGGTAAAATAACAGTATTGTGTTAGCAACAACCTCTGCATTTACAATATTTTTACATTGACGGAGAGGCAATTTGCCTAATTTGATTGCGCATCGTACGCGTCGACAGCAAAAACGCCGCTGCAACGAGTTCCACTGCAAGGTCGGCAACGGTAGTCAGGTTGTAGACAAACGAGTACGCAAGCGCATGGTAGCCTTCCCACGCCCAGATGTAAAATACGTAGTACCCGCTTATTACGTGGGCAAAGTATCTTAGCAGCATTGCTATTGTTGCCCCTACCATAAACTCGGCAACCATATTGCCTCTGAGAAACTTGAAGTTGCGCCCTATGCCTGCAAGCCCTACCAAGCCGAATGCTATCGGGTAGTCCAGCAAAACCTGCATAGGGTGATATACCTGCGGCGACTGTACGAGTTGCAGCATACCGTAAAGCAATCCCGCAACCAAACCTCTGCGCGCACCAAACATATACGAGTACAGCATTAGCGGAAGCAAACTTGCAAACGTCACCGAGCCGCCCTGCGGCAACGAAAAGAACTTTACGTACGACAAAGCATAACTAAGCGAAATACATATGGCGGCATATGCTACGGATTTGGTGGAATCGTTATTATCGGATTTGCCGAAAAGGACGACAAGCACGACGCCCACGGCAACAAGCAATGCGCTGAATGTGTACATTCCCGCATCGGAAAGCGCATCGAATATATGTCCGTCCTCCTCCTTGGGCTGCATTACGCACAAAAGCGTTACCGCATAGGCAGCCACGGCTATTGCCGCCCCCAACGCAAACCATTTGAAGGCGGCAGGCGCTTTTTTGCGCAAAATTACTCCCGCTACCGTCAATACCGCAAGCAAAGCAAGCAAACCCACAAACAAATAGAAATTAGTGTCGAACTCGCCCTTCATAGATTTGTAAGCCATCTTGATGTAGCCGAGTACCGCTATTGTCGCAACCGAATAGCCGATGATTACGCCAAGCACAGTTCTTTTGACGCTCATACGCCGCTGTTCATCCCATTTGCGCGTAAACACCAATGTAAGAGTTATTGCCGCAATAAGCGCAATTGTGACGTACAGCATAAACTCCGCCGCCGCATCGAATACCGCGTCAACTATTTTGACCGGTTTTGTGCCGTTTTCCACGGCTTCCCACAATCCTTTCATTTGTTCCAATCTCCTTTGATTATTTGCTGAGGAGAACCTTTGACGTACAACGCCAATCTGCACGACGCTTTGCCTACTTGATTAGCCCTGCAATCTGCGTGCGATATTGCCAAACGAATTTTTGTCGGTGTTGTGAGAGCAATAAGCAATACTCTTAACCAATATACACCTAACCGCACCTCGACCGATAGGCAAAACACTAAAACACAGCGGATTTGATTTTGTACGTCTAAGCAAATGCTTGCAATAAAAAAAGTCCTTGCGCTGCAAGAACTCGATAGGAATACGTATAAAATATACGGACGCGGAAAACCGCCCGACAAACAAAGTTTGTCCTGCTTCCTTTCGCAAGTATTAACTTGACCAAGTTCGAAGGGTATAATCTCAACCGATTGCTCGGTACCCCCAGCACATAAATAATATCACTTATCGGTGCGCAAGTCAAACAAAAACAGCATATTTGCAAAATATAACTACGTATTTGCACTCGAACACATATAAGTTTTGCGATAACCGACATTTGCAAAAACTACTTTTGCGAGAAGCGACTGTTACCAAAAGCAATTTTGTGAAAACAGTTACGGTGTTTGCGATAATGGGTTTGACTGCAATGCAAAATCTCGCAACGCAACGCATACGGCAAAAGCGGCTGCTTACAGCGTAAGCAACCGCTTTGTGTAGTTGTTATTAAACCCGTTTTTGCCGCAAATATATTTGTAATCTTTAATAAGTCAAATGCAAAGCAGCAACAATCTAATCTTTGCCGCCAAGATATATTTGCAACAATGTTTTGTGCCGTCAACCGCTGCAAACGTCTGCCTAATGCGCGCAATTACGCTTTACGGCAAAATAATTTGCAGATGTTCGGCAGTTAGGTTTGTTACTTCCAATCGGGTTCTTGCTTTTCAGCAGGTTTCTGCCCAGGCTGCTGTTTGGGAGCAGCCGGTGCCGCTGTCGGCTTGCCTTTGATGTTATCCGATACGTGACGGATTATCTTGCGCGGGCATTTGAGCAAACACGTGTCGCAATGCGTGCATTTGCTGTAATCGATTACGGGAACATTGTTTTCCAAATGGATTGCGCCGACGGGACACGACCTTTCGCATATTCCGCAGGAAATACAGCCTGCGCTGCACTTGTTCATTACGTCTTTGCCGCGGCAGTTGGTGCTGCAAGCGACATAAACCGTTGCCGAAACGGGAATACGTTTGATAAGTCCCTTGGGGCAAGTTTTGATGCACAAACCGCAGGAACGGCATTGTTCGGGGTCTACGTGCGCATAACCGTCGTAGCACTCTATGCACAAATAAGGACAAGCGTCTACGCAACTGCCGCTGCCCATACAACCCGTTTCGCAAGATTTACGTCCGCCTGCAAGCATATCTTGGCTTATGCAGTCGCCGTAACCTTGATAAGCGTACTTGTCGGCGCACTTGTTGCCGCCCGCACACGCAACAACGGCTATTGTCGGTTCGAGGTCGCCCGAAACGGCTTGACCCAATATATTGGAAATTTCCACCTTTGCCGTCTTGGTGGTTTGTCCGCAGTCGTCCAGCGACGCTTTGCCTTCGCAAAGAGCCTTGGCGTAACCGCTGCACCCTGGATGTCCGCAAGCGCCGCAGTTTGCACCAGCAAGAAGATTTTCTATTTCGGAAATACGAGGGTCTTCTTTTACTTCGCAGAAACGCGAAATCAATATTATCAGCAGCCCCAACAAAAGGGCGATACCTGCAATAATTCCTATTGCAATACCGAACGTAGCAAAGTCGATGTCGCGTCCGATTTGTTCAAACATAAGTAGTAAATTCATATTAACCCTCCCTTATTAGGC
>JAMPHX010000012.1 GCA_023663205.1 Corallococcus sp.
TGCGAATGAATGAAAATAAACCATGAACAAGGCTTCCCTTAATGATTTTATTGCAGTAAAATTTTATTACAATATCAAAAATGGCGCTATTGCTATGTCTTAGCAATGACTATATACAAATATCTGTTGAAGCAAAATATATTTAATCGAAAAAAGATTGTGTGCAAATTTATTTTTGACGAAGAAAAGCAATAATTACTCCGATATGTTCATTTTAAATAAAAAAATCAAATAAAAAATGTGAAAAAATGTTTTGATTTCCCCAAAAATATACAAAATTTGGTTAAAAATGGTTGCAAATGGTTAAAATGTAATGTATAATGTATCTACAAATAGAAGGAGCGGTGTCAACAATGTTTTTGTGCGGAAGTTACTCGCATCAGTTAGACGATAAAAACAGAATACGTTTACCTGCCAAATTGAGAGCGGACCTCGGCGACAAATACATTTTGTTACCCGGAACCAAAGGTTGTATTTATTTGTTTAAAGCAGATGAAACCCAAACGATTATCAATGCTTTGGGAAATCTCGAATCGTTAAATCCCGAGAGTGAAGACGCATTGCGTACTTTGATAAGTGCAGGAAGTAGCGCCGAGGCAGATTCGCAAGGAAGATTCATGCTTCCTCAAAATTTAAAAGATTTTGCAGGCATTGACAAAGAAATTTGGATTAACGGAAATATTACAAAGGTTGAAATTTGGAGCGCTGCCGCTTGGACTGCCCGCAACAGCAAAATCGATAGTACTCCCAAAGGCATTGACGATATATATCGCAGCCTAAGCGAGAAGAAAGCGGAACAATGAAATTTGTTCATAAACCGGTGATGTTGCAAGAGTGTATCTCCATGTTGAATGTAGTTGCCTACGGTACATATGTTGATTGTACTGCAGGCGGTGGTGGACACTCAGAAGCGATTTTGTCCTTGCTTGACACCAATGGCAGGTTGATAGATATTGATAAGGATGATGAGGCATTGCTCGCTTGCAAAAACAGATTTGCAAATATGCCGAACAAAAACATCAACTATGTAAAAAGCGATTATAAATGTTTTGAAAACGTCTTGGATGAGTTAAAAATCGATAAGGTAAACGGAGTACTGGTTGACCTTGGCGTAAGTTCATATCAGATAGATAATCCCGATAGGGGGTTTTCGTATATGACGGCAGATTCGCCGTTGGATATGAGAATGAATCAATCGCAAGCGTTATCTGCAAAAGATGTTGTAAACAGTTACGAATATGACCGATTATGTAAAATACTGTATGACTACGGTGAAGAAGAGTTTGCAAAAACAATTGCAAAAAATATTGTGGAACGCAGACAAATCAAACCGATAGAAACATGCGGACAATTGGTTGAAATAGTTGACGGCTCTATACCGAATGCCATTAAATGCAAAAGAGGGCATTGTGCAAAAAAAACATTTCAGGCGTTGCGTATTGAAGTCAACGGAGAATTGGATGGATTGGAGCAAGCGCTTAGAAGTTTTATCTCAAGACTGAAAAGCGGCGGGCGATTGGCAGTTATAACATTTCATTCCTTGGAAGACAGAATTGTAAAAAAATGTTTTGCGGATTGTGCTACGGATTGCATATGTCCACCAAGTGCCCCGATTTGTATATGTAACCACAGGGCATTGGGAACATTGGTAAATAAAAAGCCGATTGTCGCAAGCCAATCCGAGATAGATAATAACTCTCGCTGCAAGAGTGCAAAATTGAGAGTTTTTGAACGAAAATAGAATCATATATTTCAAAGGCGGTGAATAGTATTATGATGAACAGACAAGTTATCACCAAAGAAGATAATAGATTGTTTAATGTCGGCGAAGACGTTTATGAAGGTGTCGGCTTTTCTGCTACAAGCGGAGATAATGATTTTACTTCCGATGACCAAAAAATGTTGGAAGCAATACAAAGAAAACTTGGCGGAATGAGTACGGTAAACCGTGATACAATGGAAGATACCGATTCGGCGGATTTAAAACCTACTGAATCCACTTTGTCTATGAGTTTTAAACGAAACTATGAACAATCCGATGTTGCAGTTGTAGCAAAAAGCAAATTGAACACTAAAACCAAAATTGCCATTGCGTCCTATACGGCCGTAGTATTGATTTTGATTTTGGCAATTGCGTTATGCTCGGTTGCTGTTGGAAATTCGTTTGGAATAGTGTCCGCTACACAATCCACATATGTTCAGACAAATACTCAATTGTCCGATTTGCAAAATCAATTGACCGCAGATAATTACGATGAACTGTATAACAGCGCTTTGAATATGGGCTTTGTAGAAGCGGGAAACGGTAACAGTTATCAATATAATAAACTGGAGACAAGACCTGCACAGAATTTTAATGTTCAAACAAACTGGTTTGACCAACTGTGCGAATGGGTAAGCAGTGTTTTCGGGGGCTGATTTGGATAACTACTATACGTCAAAAAAACGATTGTTGTCACTACTTGTGGCAACAATTTTTTTATTTTTCGGAATATTTTGCAGATTAGTGTATATACAAGTAATTTGGAGTAAAGATTTGGTTGCAAAAGCAACAGACCAATGGACACGTGATTTACCTATTCAAGCAAAGCGAGGAAACATTGTAGATGTAAACGGAAATATTATCGCAACATCTTCAACAGTCTATGGCGTTTATGTAAGACCCAAAAGCATACAAGATGCCGACAATGTAGCAGATACACTTTCAAAGTATTTACAAATAGATAGGCAAGTTGTATACGGTAAAATTACTAAAAAGGGTGTTTCGGAAGTAACAATAAAACGTCAAGTAGAACAAAATACAGTCAATCAATTACGTACATTTAATTTGCAAGGAGTGTACTTTGCGCAAGAAACAACACGTGAATATGTCTACGGAGATTTTCTTTCGCAAGTGTTGGGATTTGTATCGGTTGACAACAATGGGCAGACCGGTATCGAATCATATTACGACAAATATCTGAAAGGTATTTCGGGAATCGTTTTGACAGAAAGCGATTTGATTGGAAAAGAATTGGAAGATGAAACAATGAAATACATTCCGGCAGTGGATGGACTTACAGTGACTCTGACTATTGATGCGGTTATTCAAGCCATTGTAGAAAATGTGTTGAATTTAATAATGTATCAACATAATCCAGACGGCGCTCGATGTATTGTACTGGATGTAACAAACGGTGAAATTGTGGCTATGGGTATGAAACCGAGTCTTGATTTGAACAATTTGCCAAGAGACGATGTAAGTACCCTAATGAAGTATTCAAAAAATGTTCTGCTTACGGATGTCTACGAACCCGGTTCTACATTCAAAGTACTTACGGCTGCAGCAACACTTGAAGAATACAGAAAAGGAAACCCAAAGGCATTTGGTTCCGAACATGTATTTGTAAATAACTCTCGTACACGTATTATAGACGGGTCAAAAATAAACTGTTGGTCAACACATGCAAACGGAAAACATAGTAATCAAAAATTATCTGACGCATTAAATAACAGTTGTAATCCGATTTTTACAGATATAGCACTTTCTTTGGGTAAAGAAACAATGTATCAATATTTGGATTTATTCGGCTACGGAAAATCAACAGGTATAGACTTCGACGGAGAACAATCCGGTATATTAGTTGCAAAAAGCAATGTTACAAACGGAGATTTGGCACGTATCGGCTTTGGACAAACAATAGCGGTAACTGCCTTGCAACTTGCAATGGCAACTTCTGCTGCAATTAACGGGGGCATTTTGTATGAACCACATCTTGTAAAAGAAATTACAGATTCCAATACGGGTAACATAGTAAAGCGTTTTACCCCGACTGTGCAAAATAGAGTGGTTAGCGATGAAACCAGTAAACAATTGGCATCTATGCTGGAAGACGTTGTTACAAGCGGTAGCGGTAAACAGGCATATATACAAGGATATCAAGTCGGAGGGAAAACAGGCACAGCGCAAAAATTTGAAAACGGCGCGCTTGCAGTCGGAAAATACGTCTCGTCTTTTGTCGGGTTTTTCCCTGCATCGTCACCAAAATATCTTGCTCTTGTTATAGTGGATGAACCGCAGGGGCAAAGTTACGGTTCGATAGTGGCAGCGCCTTATGCCAAATTGATATTTCAAGAAATTATCAATTACAAAAATCTGTCACCGGTAATATAACATAATTTACATTAAATCAGAGTATTATACTGCATACGGACAAACTATCGTATGCAGTTTTATTTTGAATATTTGGTTTACTATATTATGTAAGAAACAATGCTGCGAGTGTAATGTTTGATAGGCACAAAATGTATTTACAGTCTAATTTATATATTTGTGTAAATTTGTGTAAAAGTGAGTAAAATAATATTATCTGGGAGAAAATATGCATTTATCCGAATTGGTTTCCGGACTGAGTTACAAATTGATAGGATTCGGCGATATTGAAATTACGTCATTGTCATGTGATACTTCAACAGTAAAGCAAGGCTGTATGTTTTTCTGTTTAAAAGGCAGTCAAGTGGACGGACATAATCTTTTTAGAAAAGCGGTTGGAGACGGTGCGCGAGTATTGGTATGTCAAAAAAAATTAGATACGGAAGTCACACAGATAATCGTTGAAAACACCCGTGCGTTTATGGCGAGAGTTGCTAAAAAGTTTTATCATAATGCCATAGACAAAATGAAATTGATAACGATAGTGGGCACAAACGGAAAGACTTCCACAACTTATTTGCTAGATGCGATTTTCAATAGTGCAGGCTATAATACGGGTGTTATCGGGACAAACGGAATATTCATAAACGGACAACGCTATGACAGTAAATTAACAACTCCGGACCCTATTGAATTGCATTATTGGTTTTATCAAATGTATCTAAATAAAGTGCATTATGTATTCATGGAGGTATCGGCTCACGCAATCTATCTAAAGAAAATCGAAGGAATCGAGGCCGATGTCGCGGTATTTACAAACTTTTCACAGGACCATTTAGACTTTTTTAAGACAATGAAAAAGTATGGAGATACTAAAAAATCATATTTTTGCAAACAATTTGCAAAAGCGGCGGTGATAAATGCAGATGATGTTTTGGGAAAAGAAATTTTGGCTACAACAGATATTCCGGCAGTCAGTTACGGCTATGATTCATCTGCAGATATATTTGCCAAAAATTTTGCGGGCGATACAAAGGGGATTTCTTATCAATTGAATCTGTGCGGTGATGTTTTGGACGTAGAATACGATTTGCAAGGTAAGTTTAATATGTATAACACATTATGCGCGGCTGCGGTAGGTAAGATATTCGGAATTAAGTCTGCTAAAATAGTTGAAGGAATTAAGGGCGTAAAGACAATTGACGGACGAAACGAAACAATAATGCGCGACGATAACGTGCGTATTGTGGTCGATTTTGCACACACTCCCGACGGTATAATTAACATTTTGAGTTATCTGAAACAAAGTACGGAAGGTAACCTGATTGTAGTATTCGGTTGTGGCGGAAATAGAGATAAGTTTAAACGTCCTCTCATGGCAGATGCAGTTTCGAGATTTGCGGATTTTGCCATAATAACAAACGATAATCCGCGTTTTGAGCAGCCACAAAGCATTGTAAGCGATATAGAAGCAGGATTGACGTGTAAATATAAAGTTATACTTAATCGCAGTCAGGCTACTGAATTTGCGCTTTCTATAACCGAAGCGGGCGATACAATTGCAATATTGGGTAAAGGTTCTGAAAAATATCAGGAAATAAAGGGAAGAAAGTATCCTTATTCGGACGTGGATGTTGTACATAAATTACTAAACAAATATGGAGAAAAATGAAAGAATACATTTTGCCGTTTGCAATAGGGTTCATAATGTGTTTGGCGTTGCTGCTGATGCTAATTCCGATTTTGAAAAAAAAGAAAGCGGGACAAGAGATACTTGAGTATGTCATAGAGCACAGCGGAAAGCAAGGTACGCCGACAATGGGAGGAATCGCTTTTATTATATCGATAATTGCGGTAAGTCTTATCTTTTGCGGTTTTTCAAACAGAACTGTCTGCGTTACGCTGTCTGTTGTGTTTGCTTATGCGGTAGTGGGATTTTTAGACGATTTTATTAAAATCAAATACAAACATAATATGGGATTGCGTCCCTATCAAAAGATTATTGTGCAGTTAATAATCGCCTTGATAGTTGCGTTCTACGTTTACGGCGAACCTACAATAGGAGATAAATTGTATATTCCGTTTGCTGGCATTACCGTAAATATCGGAAAGTGGATAATTCCCTTGGTGGTCTTTATTTATCTTGCATGTACCAACGGTGTAAATTTGACAGACGGTCTTGACGGTTTAGCAACTTCTACTACGATATTTTATCTGCTGGGATTTTTTGTACTGCTGTTTATTGAGCGCAAAAACCTTGAAGAAATAGGCAACTTGTCTGCGGCAACTCAATATGGTGAAGTGATGAAGATTTCCGGCATATCGGTAGGTTGTTTGCTTGCTTTTTTGTTGTTTAACTGTTTTCCTGCAAAGGTATTTATGGGGGATGTCGGTTCTTTGGCATTGGGTGCACTTGTAGCATGTTTATCAATTTTTACCAATATGAGTTTGGTGATTCCGCTGCTTGGCATAATGTTTGTAGTTTCATGTTTATCCGTGATTATGCAGGTGGTGTATTTTAAGATTACAAAAGGTAAACGCATATTTTTGATGGCTCCTTATCATCATCATTTACAGAAAAAGGGGTTTAGCGAAGTCAGAATAGGTGTGATATATTGTACGGTTACTATTGGATTTGGCTTGCTATTAGTATGCTTTGGAGGTTAATATGTCAAACATAGTAATATTCGGAATGGGTAAAACGGGCAATTCTTTAAAAAGATTGTTGGAAAACAAACACAATCTTTGGCTTTTTGACGACAATCCTAACAAAAGCAGTTTGAAATTCAGCGATATACCGTTAGAGGCAATAGATGAGGTTATAGTTTCTCCCGGTGTTAATTACCGTAATCCGATTGTTAAAGAATTTAAAAAGAAAAACATACCTGTGATAGGCGAACTGCAATATTGTTTTGAAAATTGCAATTCACCGTGTATTTCCGTCACGGGAACAAATGGAAAAACCACGGTTACGCAACTTATAAATTACATATTAAATCAAAACGGAATACAGGGACTTTTGCTTGGTAACGGTGGAAAGCCTTTTTCGGAATATCTTAGTTGTATTAAACCGGATAATATTGTAGTGTTGGAAAGTTCGAGTTTTCAATTAGAAAACTTCGCTTCATTTTCGCCTTATATTTCTGTTTTTACGAATTTGCATTTTGACCACTTAGATTACCATGAAACATATAACAATTATATCGAAGCCAAATGCAACAATTTTACTCATCAAACAAAGGAGCAATTTGCGATATTCAATTTGGACGACGCAAACGTAACTGAACTTTCCAAACGCTGTATTGCAAACAAATTATTTTACAGTGTAGATAAAGAGTGTAATTGCTACCTGAAAAAAAATACAGTGTGTATTGATATAAACGGCAATATGCAATATGCCGAATCATCGTATTTAGACAAATTGAGTTTGTTTAATAAATCCAATGTTTTGTGTGCATTATTGGTTTGTAGTTTGTTGGGAGTCAATTTGAGTTCTGCATTAGAAGCCGTATCGAGTTTCACATACGATAAGCACCGTACCGAATTTGCGGGGAAAAAGGAAAATGTGATTTTTGTGGATGATTCCAAAGCAACAAATCTACATGCAACTCTGGCGGCAATTGACAGCATTCAAGGCAATTTGGCATTGATACTCGGCGGCTCGGATAAGGGGTACAGTTTCGATATTCTGTTTAAAAACACAGATAAAATAAAATTTGTTGCAGCCATCGGCGAAACGGCAAATAATATTTTTAGCGCGGCTTGTAAGAATAACTTCAATGATATAATAATATGCGACAATTTACACGATGCCGTTTGCAAATGTTATGAGTCCATTAGACAAGACGGCGGTACTGTATTATTGTCACCCGCATGTGCAAGTTTTGATATGTTTAGCGGCTATGCCGAACGCGGAGAATTGTTTTGCAAAATAGCAGAGGAAATTTGCAATGCTTAGGTATGCAGATAAAAATAAAACAGATTACATATTGTTGTCATTGTTTATTGTACTTGTAGTAATAGGTTTGGTTTTCGTATTTAGCGCAAGTTATTACTCGGCACAAAACGATTACGGAAACAGATATTATTTTCTGTTTAAACAACTTATCGGCGCGCTGGTCGGAAGCATATTTATGTTTCTTTTCAGTAAAATAAAATTGGATTTTATTAAAAAATTTTGGGTAGCGGGCGTTATCATATCCGTAGTATTACTATTGCTGGTTTTTGTGCCTGTTATCGGAATTGAGAATTACGGCGCGCGGAGATGGATAGGCTTCGGAGGGTTTTCGATTCAGCCTTCCGAGATTGCCAAATTTGCTTTTGTGTTATTTTGTGCAGTATATATGTCCAAAGCGGATATGAGCAAATTTAAATACACATTGCCGGTAGTATTTGTAGGCGGCTTATTTTGTGTTTTAATTATAATGGAACCTAATATGTCAATTACAATGTGTATGGGCTTATTGATGTTGGCAATGCTTTTTATCGGCGGAATAAAATGGAAAACATTGGCGCTTATGATAATTCCGCTTGCCGCAGCCGTACCGTTGTTAATAGCGATTGAACCATACAGGATGCAAAGACTATTGGCATTCATTGACCCTTGGGCATCGCCCAAAGACGAAGGTTATCAATTGATTCAATCGCTTTATGCGCTGGGACGCGGAGGGTGGTTTGGCGTCGGATTGTTTAATAGTAGGCAAAAGTATGAGTTCCTGCCGTTTGCGGAAAGTGATTTTGTTTTTTCCGTTATCGGCGAGGAATTAGGTTTGTTCGGAAGTTTATTGATATTCGCATTATATTTTGTAATTATTTTACGCGGAGTCAAAATCTCTCTGAATTGCCGAGAAAAATACACTTGCTATTTGTCCGGCGGAATTACGGCTGTAATTGCAATTCAAAGTCTTATAAATTTTGCAGTTGTAACGGGAAGTATTCCTCCGACGGGTTTACCGTTACCTTTTATCAGTTACGGCGGGACATCATTGGTTGTTTTTATGTCGGCAGCCGGTTTACTGCTCAATTGTTCAAAAAACGGATAAAGTAATAGGCAAAGTAAATTAAAGGAGAGTATTGATTGGGGTACATAATAAACGGTAATAAACCGCTCAACGGTACAATTTCGGTATATGGTGCAAAAAACTGTGTGTTGGTTTTGCTTGCCGGCAGTATATTGACTGACGAAAAGGTTGTTTTAAAAAATTGCAAAAAAATCGCCGATGTTTTAAGTATGATTGATATACTTAAATACATTGGAGCAACTGTTTATTGGAATGAAGACGATATAGAAATTGACCCGTCAACTATCTATAGATATGATATCCCGTCGGTGCTTACAAATAGACTGCGCGGTTCTGTTTTTTTGCTTGGAGCACTGCTTGGGCGTGTGCGAATGGCCAAAATAAGTATGCCAGGCGGTTGCGCAATCGGAGAGCGTCCGATAGATATACATATTGACGGTTTACGAAAACTCGGTGCGGTTATAGACGATACGGAAGATATAGTTTGCAACGGCAGTAATATTTGCGGTAACGATGTGACATTGCGCTTTGCAAGTGTCGGTGCCACGGAAAATTTAATCATGTGCGCAGTTCTCGCAAAGGGTCGTACTGTTTTGCGAAACTGCGCAACAGAGCCGGAAGTGGTTGCATTGGTGAATTTTTTGAACCAAATGGGTGCCGATGTGGCTATTGCCGAGCATAGAACAATAGTAATAAATGGTGTGAGTAAATTGCACGGAGTAACCTTTTCGCCGATTCCCGACAGAATTGTTGCAGCAACGTATATGGCGGCTTGTGCAGTTGTCGGTGGCAATATTAAAATAGAAAATTGCATATATTCGACGATTTTGCCATTTTCACAAAAATTGATTCGTGCGGGTTGTGTGATAAAAAGAATGAAGAACGGAATAGAAATAAATTCCGACGGAAACCTCAAAAGCCTTGGAAAAATCAAAACCGCCCCGTATCCGGGATTCGCAACAGATATGCAATCTTTGGCACTTACGGTGGCGGCAAAATGCGATGGGGTTACGATAATAACAGAAAATTTATTTGAAAACCGTTTGCAACATAATGCGAAAGAATTGAGAAATATGGGTGCAAATATTGTAGTTGCCGATAATACTGCTGTTGTCTGCGGCGTGAGGAGTTTTGTCGGCACACGGGTACAGGCGGTGGATTTGCGCGGCGGCGCTGCGCTTGTTGTTGCAGGAATGGCTGCACACGGTACGACGGTAGTTGATGGAATAAGTCATATTGAGCGCGGTTATTACAATTTGGCAGAATGCTTCAACAATTTAGGGGCGGAAATAACCTTTTGCAAATAAATGTTTTGAGGTTAGACAACATTGTTTGCCATATTCTTTTGTTTGGGACATTTGTGCTTTGAAACAAATGCAGTTTCTGTCCGAGAAGTTACAATATATGTCGATTAAATCAAGCATCGTGTGGCTAAAAGTATCTGTGCAGTTGAAATCAAATTGAAAGCAACAAGTTTCAATATGCTTTTGTACGCATAGATATTATTTAAGCCAAACGCTTTTATATTCTAATATCTTTTTCTTGTTTTGTACGGCAAAAGGTGTCTTTATTCTACAACATTATTGTCCCTCAACATTATTGTTCCAAATTGTATTATTTGATATCGATAGTATAATACTTCAAGACCGATATTGTAATGTTTTAATGTACATTTGGCATTATTTAAATATATTTTGTTTTGTGAAAAGTTAGATGCGGTATCGGATTCCATTCGTCTAATTAAATAAAAACCTTGCATGAATATTATAATTTCTTTTTTGTTTTGTAAATTCAATTTAGTTTTTATTTGAAATTGAAAGTAATTTATTGACTTGACAATCTTTTAGATGTATACTATTAAAGTATCGTTGAATGAAAATTGTATAATTGGATTTTGCGTAAATGATTTGCAAAAGATACTTTTAGTAAAGCAGTGAGAGGATATTATGAAAAACAAAAAGATACTGACATTAGCAATAATCGTAGCGGTAATTGTTATATTGATTGTTGTGTTTGTATCGGTATTCACTGTAAAATCCGTCAATTTGGTATATCATTCGGAAAATGGCGGTGAAATAGCGTCACCTGTAGATGCGCCTGTTCCTGATGATATTCTAAAAAGTTTTAAGGGTAAAAACATAATGTTTTTGTCCAAAAGCGCCGTCCTCGACAAAATCAACAAGGATTATCCGGAGTACCATGCTTTGGACGTTGTTCGCAAGTTTCCAAGTCATTTGGAGGTTCATTTTGTTAAACGGCAACCGGTGTTTTGTATAAACAGTGCAAATAAAATATTTATCGATTCATTTGGTTATGTTATGTTTGCATCAGACAACACCGTCATAAATATAGAGAATGCATTTGTCAATCCGGGAGCCATCGAGCAACAGATAATCGGCTCGAAATTGGTTTTCTCAAATGCCGAAAACAATGCCAAAATGGAGATGATGTTGACTGCTGTAAGTGCTGTTTGGCAATTGAATTACGCCTTTGACGACATTCCGAGTATTATTGCAAGTTTTGAATTCGGCGAACAAATGTCAACAATGACAATCGTTACAAGCGCAGATGCCAAAATAATAGTATCCAAGCCGGATAGCAATCTTGAAGAACGGTTGCACAAAGGATTTGGCGTATATTACAATCAAATAAAAGATTTGGCAAAACCCAATGTTGAAATTACAGTTTTGCCAAACGGGCAAGTGATAACAAATGTTTAATAAAACTGAATTTCAAAGGAACTTATGAAAAAAGATTACGTTACTATAATTGATTTCGGTTCAAGCAAGATTACCGCAATGGTTGCAAGCCGCATAAACGGCGGCGAGTTTTTAATTAAAGCCGTCGGACAATGTGCTTATAACGGCTTTGACGAAAACGGTTGGTATGAACCGGAGACAATAGAAGAAACCGTCAGAACTGCGATAGAGCAAGTGGAGAGTAAACTCGGATTCACCGTCAAAGAAATTACAGTTGGTGTGCCGGGTAATTTTTGCTATGTCGCTACAGGAGAAGCAACAACCGTTTTTCGTTCAAAAAAGAAAGTCGATGCCTTCGATTTGGATGACATCTTGTCAAAAGCGGATATATACGGCGAAGAATACGGGCGACTTATAGGTAAAAACGCTATTTACTACTTGCTTGATGGGGCAATTAAGACGTATTCTCCGATTGGCGTTATTGCGCAACGTCTAACGGGACTTGTGTGTTTTTCGTATGTTAACAAGTATTTCTGTAAATCTGTGGAAACAGCACTCGGTAATTTGGGTATTTCCAAAATAAATTATGTAAATACCTGTGAAATGCAAACTGCTTATGTGTCCCGCGCCTATGCGGTAAACGGATATGCTATAGTAATCGATGTTGGGCATATTACGACAAACGTAATGTTGAGTGGGGGCAAATCATTGCTTTTTGCCAAAACTTTTGCCTTGGGTAGCGGCTACATCGCAAGTGATTTGTGTCAAGTTCTTGGGATTGAGTACGATACCGCAATGTCTTTGCTCGGCAAAATAAACTTAAAATTGGAGTTTCAAAACGGGGACTGTTATCGCGTAGGCAATTGTACTTGCGAAGCACAAAAGACAAACGAAATTGTAAAAGCGCGCATAGAACAATTTGCGGAATACATAAAAAAATGCTTTAACTATTGTGACAAAGAAATTCCGCGCGAGACGCCGATTATACTGACAGGCGGAGGTCTGACTTATATTTGCGGGGCTTCTGAATGGCTATCGTATTATTTGGCAAAGCCGATAAAAGTATTTATAAGTGTAAATCCTCAAACGAGGAGAAACGAGTATACGTCATGTTACGGCTTATTGCAGCATGCAATCGATACATCTACGGAAAACGCAGGATTATTTTCTTTTTTCAAAAAGAAAAGGGGGGCAAAAATTAACAATGGCAACTTACAGTCAAGATACGGGAAATGTCGCTCAAATTATGGTAATAGGTGTCGGTGGCGGCGGTGGCAATGCTGTTGACAGTATGATAAAGGCAGGGATAAAAAATGTGGATTTTATTGCAATGAACACCGACGAACAGGCATTACATAAAATTGCAGCAAAAAAACTTGCCATAGGTAAGGAAACCACAAAAGGTCTCGGTGCGGGTGCAAATCCTGAAATCGGACGCAAAGCAGCCGAAGAAAGCAGCGAATTTATCAAAGATTTACTTGAAAAAAATAAAGTTGATTTACTGTTTATTGCTGCGGGTATGGGCGGTGGTACAGGCACCGGTGCTGCTCCGATTATTGCAAATATTGCCCGCCAACTTGGTATTTTAACTATTGCGGTGGTCACAAAACCATTTAACTTTGAAGGCGTCAGAAGAATGAAAAATGCTGATGTCGGTATAGAAAATTTAAAGGGAAATGTCGATGCTCTTGTAATAGTTCAAAACGAAAAACTCAACCGTGACAAGAATTTTTCCGTTATGGAAGCATTTGTTAAAGCCGACGAAATTTTGCTTCAAGGCGTCAGAGCCATTACCGATATTATAGTTCAGGACGGCAGAATCAATCTTGACCTTGCAGACGTGCGCTGTGTAATGAAAGACAGCGGTATGGCGCATATGGGTATCGGTGTTGGAAAAGGAAAAAATAAAACAATCGACGCTATACGCAAAGCCGTTTATTCGCCGTTGCTGGAAACGACTATACAAGGTGCATCTTCCATAATAATAAATTTCCGCGGTGGTGAAGATTTGAAGTTGGACGAAATCCACAACGGTTTGGAACTGGTCAGACAGGTAATTTCGCCCGATGCAAATGTGCTTTTCGGTATGGGATTTGACAGTACAATGAAGGACGAAGTTCAAGTTACGCTGATAGCAACAGGATTTACGGGAAGTACGGCAACGGATACAGGTTCGTTTTTCAGTACGGGAAATGTCAGACCGTTATCTGCTGACAACGAGTCGTCACTCAGGCAACATATGGCACAGGATGTACTTGGTCGTCAAGAAAGTTATTTTTCTAAGGAAACCGGTAACAGTGAACCGCAATCTCTCGACGGCGGAAATTTGAAAGTAGACGAAGATAAAAGCGTACCGCCTTTTTTGAGGAAGTTGAAAAAATAAGTATATGGAAAAAGTAGTAATCAAAGATTTATATAATAATGCAAACGCTTTGCAAAAAAGAATTGTTAAAGTTTGCGGTTGGGCTCGTACAATACGAGATTCAAAGGAATTCGGCTTTATCGAATTAAACGACGGCAGTTGTTTCGGTTGTTTACAAATTGTTTTTGAACGCAGTGTTTTACCTAATTACGATGAAATTGCCAAGTTGAATGTAGGAAGCGCTCTTGCGATTGTCGGAGAAGTGGTTCTAACGCCGCAAAACAAGCAACCGTTTGAAATAAAGGCAACAAGTATTGAAATTGAAGGTAAATCCACATCGGACTACCCGCTACAAAAAAAGCGTCATTCAGTTGAATTCTTGCGTGAAATTGCACATTTGAGTCCGCGTACAAATTTGTTTAATGCCGTTATGCGAGTACGTTCAGAGGCAGCGTTTGCTTTGCACAGTTTTTTTAATTCCAGAGGGTTTGTTTATGTTCATACGCCTTTAATTACAGCAAGC
This sequence comes from Corallococcus sp., assembly GCA_023663205.1. GTDB lineage: Bacteria > Bacillota > Clostridia > Christensenellales > CAG-314 > RGIG5495. Next base: position 14,738 of record JAMPHX010000012.1, read on the forward strand.
GATTGCGAAGGCGCCGGCGAAATGTTCCGCGTTACCACTTTGAATATGGATGACGTCCCCAAGACGCCAAATGGCGAGGTGGATTATTCGCAGGACTTTTTCGGTAAATCCGCAGGACTTACAGTTTCGGGACAATTGAACGGCGAAGCATATGCAATGGCTTTTGCTAAGATTTACACTTTCGGTCCTACATTCAGAGCGGAAAAGTCAAATACACTAAGACACGCCGCAGAGTTTTGGATGATTGAGCCGGAAATCGCATTTGCCGATTTGGCGGACGATATGCAACTTGCCGAAGATATGATAAAATATGTTATCAATCATATATTGTCTGTATGTTCGCAAGAAGTTGAGTTTTTCAATAGTTTTGTGGACAACAAGTTGAAAGACAGATTAGTTAAACTCAAAGATGCCAAATTTGCCCGCATGACATACACGGAAGCAATATCTCTGCTTGAACCGCATAACAAGGAATTCCAATTCCCCGTTCATTGGGGGAGTGACATCCAAACAGAGCATGAACGCTTTTTGACGGAACAAGTATGTAATGGTCCTGTTTTTGTTACCGATTATCCAATGGAAATTAAGTCGTTTTATATGCGTATTAACGACGACGGAAAGACGGTTGCTGCAATGGATATGTTGGTACCCGGCGTCGGCGAATTGATAGGCGGGTCGCAAAGAGAAGAACGCTTGGATGTGTTGCTAAAACGTATGAAAGAACTTGGACTTAAGGAAGAAGATTATTCTTGGTATATTGATTTGCGAAAATACGGAGGCACAAAGCACTCCGGATTCGGGTTGGGCTTTGAGCGTTTGGTAATGTATTTGACAGGCGTTTCTAACATAAGGGATGTAATTCCTTTCCCGAGAACGGTTGGTAACGCTCAGTTTTGATTGACTGCCAAAAATTTTTTAAGAAACTTACGTATATATGTAAGTTTCTTTTTGTTTTTGAGCAAACTATTTTCAGTAGGAGGTGCTAAAATGAAAACAACTAAAACAAACAGCACTAAAAAGACTAACGGAAAAAGCAGCGGAAGTTCTGCAAAAAAGGCTTGCGGTAAGAAGACATCCAACAAGCAAAGCAGTTCGTCCGACCCCGATGGGAGTTACACTGGAAATCCGTTAGGATGGGGCAAATACGCCGAGCCTGTACAGGACGTTGACGATTTGTAACATAAAACGCTTGCGGCTGTTTGTCGCAAGCGTTTTTGTGCATACGTGTTAAAAGAGTATTTTCCGTCCGCACTTTATACTATGTATCGTACGGTTATTGCTTATTTGGACACTGAAAATTTACGCTTACGGATTTGCAGTGTTCATCGCAATGCAGTTTTATGTGGAAGTTTTTTCCCTTATAGACGTATTCGCAGTATTGTTCGCAGCGCGGCGGTCGTTTGTGACAAGATGTGCGTTTGCGTGATTCGCAAACAGTATTTAAAAATGTTTGATTGTTGTAAAATCTTTGATTTCCGCAGTTTTTCATACTGTATCTTACGCAGAGCGAAACAAATAAGTTAAAACTGTTGCAAAAATATTCAAAGTATATTATAATTAGTTCATCTTAAAAGGAGGATTAGTCTGAAATGATTTTTGAAAAAGTACAAAAGTTGCTTGCTGAACAATTGAACGTATTGCCTGAGACTATTACTATGGAGTCTAACATTGTTGCTGATTTGCATGCAGATTCTTTGGACGTCGTAGAAATGTTGATGTCTCTTGAAGACAACTTCGGCATTCAAGTTCCTGATGAGATTGCTAATGAATTAGTTACAGTCGGCGCCATAGTCAAATATGTTGAAGAAAATGCGCAATCCAAATAATAGATTTTACCCCGATTATTCGGGGTATTTTTATGCCTATTTTTGATTGGAATTTTTTGTCGGACGTAAAAACAATGAAAGTATATACATACAAGATGGTGCGTGAATATTGTCGAATGAATTTCTATTTTGTCTCTGACAAATAAGTTACGCCGCAAACGCATAGACTAACACAGTAAAAGGAGATTTTATGTACGAAGTTACTCTGAGCGTTGACAACGGAAATGATATTTTTTTGAAACAAATAGAAAAGTCGCTTGCGGAAGTACTTACGGATGTTGATGGAGCACAAGCGTATAAGCAGTGTAAAAACCGCAGTTATTTGTCGTTGGCTTGTTCCGACACGTACAAAAAACCATTCGAAGATTATTTGACTGACACGGTTACGGAAGTATTGAGTATTGGTTATAAAAACGTGTATCTGCGTGAAAAACTAAGAGTAGACAGTAACGATTTTTTGACAAACACTCTTATAAACACTATGTGCGTGTTCGACAACAGTTTTGACAAACAGTTTATTCGTAAAATATTGCGCTTAGATAGCGAGACGGTTTGTCTTGACGGTTATTACAATTTCAGATTAAAAAAACTGAAAGACAAATGGCACGAAATAGTTTCGCTTGTTTCAGGTAATGAAATTATTTTATCCGATATTGAATTGATGAAAGAATTTTTAAGTTACCTATTGGAGGCAATACCGTCAACAGTCAAGAATCTATCGGTAGTAATGAACAAAAACAATGTTCAGTTTTTTGACAGCAAAAACAGACTTATCAAGTGTTCCGATGTTGCTTTTGATGCAACCCCCGAAGAAAAAGCAATGATTAATATAATCTGTCTTAAACCTTGTGCAGTTAAATTGTACTGCAAGGCATCGGAATTGCAAAATGGGTTTATAGAATTGACACAATACTTGTTTGATACCAAATTGATGGAAAACAGTTGACAAGTTGTTGATTAGAGTATTACAATATTGCTAAATTAAAATACGTTTTAGATAAAAGATATGCTTGACTAAACCCTGTTTAACAGCGAGCAACGGCGGTGAGAAGGTTGCAAATAAGGATAGTCGGGAACCGCTTTTTGAAACGCGTTTTGCGTAGACGAAATTACGCTGAATCGAGCGGGTATATTTACCAAGTAAGGTGGAACCACGGAAGAAATTTCGTCCTTACAATCCATTGAGATTGTAAGGATTTTTTTATATGGAGGTAAAAATGAAAACCGTAGTAGTATTGCCGGACGGCAGCAAAAAAGAATATAACGAAAAGATTACAGCAATGCAGGTTGCAGAAAGCATAAGTGCCGGACTTGCAAAAAGTTCTTTGGCTTGCGAAATCGACGATAAACTTTGTGATTTAAACCAAGTAATAGAGGGAGAAGTCAAACTTAGACTTATAACATTTAAAGATGAGGAAGGACAAACCGTTTTGCGACACAGCACAGCGCATTTACTTGCACAGGCTGTCAAACGATTGTATCCGCAAGCGAAACTTGCAATCGGACCGGCAATCAAAAACGGCTTTTACTACGACATAGACTTTGACTCGGATATTACACCCGATGACCTTGGTAAGATAGAAGAAGAAATGAAAAAAATAGTTGCCGAGGACTTCCCGATATGTCGTGAGGAAGTGACTCGCAACAAAGCAATAGAGTTATTTAAGAATTCGGGAGACATTTACAAAGTAGAAATACTTTCGGAACTCGAAGCGGAAACGGTATCGTTGTACAGACAAGGAGAATTTTTCGATTTGTGCCGAGGCCCGCATATTCCGTCAACGGGCAGAATTAAGTGTTTCAAATTGACAAGTATAGCCGGAGCATACTGGCGCGGAAACACCAAAAACAAAATGCTTACGCGCATTTACGGCACTGCATTTGAAAAGAAATCCGAACTTGACGAGTATCTGCTGCGTATAGAAGAGGCTAAACGCAGAGACCACCGAAAACTTGGAAAAGATTTGGATTTATTCGATATTTTTGACGAGGGACCCGGCTTTCCGTTCTTTTTCCCCAAAGGTATGGTGTTGCGTAATACTTTGGAGAACTTTTGGCGTGTCGAACATATCAAGGCAGGCTACGAGGAAGTAAAAACACCCATGATACTTAATCAAGAATTGTGGCATAGAAGCGGACATTGGGACCATTACAAAGACAATATGTACGTGGTCAAAATTGACGACGATGATTATGCAATCAAACCGATGAACTGTCCCGGAGGTATGCTGGCATTCAAGCGTAAACCGCACAGTTATAGAGATTTGCCGGAACGTGTCGCAGAGTTGGGACTTGTTCACCGTCACGAGTTAAGCGGTGCGTTGCACGGACTGATGAGGGTGAGATGTTTTACTCAGGATGATGCTCATATATTTATGTTGCCAGAGCAAATAGAGGAAGAAATAGAAGGCGTCGTAAAACTGATAGATAAATTTTACAGCGTTTTCGGTTTTAAATACAAATTGGAGTTATCCACACGCCCCGAAAACTCTATGGGCAGCGACGAACAATGGGAAACGGCAACCGCCGCGCTTATTCGTGCGCTTGAAACGCTTGGAAAAGAGTATGAAATAAATGAGGGCGATGGGGCATTTTACGGACCCAAAATCGATTTTCATTTGGAAGATTGCCTCGGTAGAACTTGGCAATGCGGGACAATACAATTGGATTTTCAAATGCCCGAGCGCTTCGATTTGACATATGTCGGTCAGGACGGAAACAAGCACAGACCTGTAATGATTCATCGCGTTGTATTTGGCAGTATAGAACGCTTTATTGCAATATTGACAGAACACTACGCAGGAGCATTTCCTGTTTGGCTTTCTCCGGTACAAGTTACCGTTTTACCAATTTCGGATAATCATGCAGAATACGCGGCGCAAGTATGCGACAAACTTTGCAGAAACGGCTTGCGCGCAGAACTCGATGCGCGTAACGAAAAAATAGGATACCGTATACGTGAAACTCAGTTGCAGAAAGTGCCTTATATGTTAGTAATAGGACAAAAGGAAATGGAGAGCGACAGTGTGTCTGTACGCGAGCGTAAACGCGGAGATATAGGCTCGATGTCGGTTGATAAGTTTATTTCTCAAATTAAATCTGAAATCGAATCAAAACAGTAAATTTGCAATAAATTACTAAAATTTTAATTTATAATTAACAAAAGGGTTGACATTGTCAATCCTTTTTGTTATAATCGTTCTACAAAGCAGAAGTACCATTCTCACCGCACTGACAAAGATGTCTTTCGGTTACTCAAATACGACTTTAGTCATCTATTTGCGTGCGGTAAAATTCTGTTTTATCGCATTTATTTTATTTGGGAGGACAATCTTATCAAAGAACTTCAAATCAATAACGAAATTCGTGATAAAGAAATTCGTTTAATAGGCAGTGAGGGGCAACAACTCGGAATTGTGTCCGCATATGAGGGACAGCGCATAGCCGAAGATGCAGGATTGGACTTGGTCAAAATATCACCGACTGCTGTACCGCCTGTTTGTAAGATACTTGATTATAGCAAGTACAAGTACGAACAAAACAAAAAAGAAAAGGAAATGAAGCGCAACCAGAAAACGGTTGAAATCAAGGAAGTTTGGCTGTCAATGACGATAGACGTCGGCGACTTAAACACCAAAGCGAAGATTGCTTCAAAGTTTATTGCCGACGGGAATAAAGTAAAGGCAACAATCAGAATGCGCGGTAGACAGCAAGCCTATGCTCAGCAAGGGGTAGAAGTTATGAAACGCTTTTCGGAAATTCTAAAAGATGTTGCAAAGATTGATAAACAGCCTGTTACGGAAGGTCGTAACATTTCTATGGTACTTACGCCGATAAATTAATATTTAGTGGAGGAAACAACAATGCCTAAACAAAAATCGCACAGTGCATCGAAAAAAAGATTTGTCGTATTGAAAGGCGGCAAAATCAAACGTGCTCAAGCAAACAAAAATCACAAGTTGGGTAAAAAGACTACAAAGAGAACTCGCAATTTGCGCGGAACGGCTTACGTTGACCAAACAAAGTCAAAGACCGTTAAAAGCATGTTGCCGTACTGATAGTGGGAGGACAGATAGATGAGAATTAAAAGAGGCGTAAACGCAGTTAAAAAACGTAGAAAGATACTTAAAGCGGCAAAGGGTTACTTTGGACTCAAATCAACAAATTACCGCATTGCTCGTCAAGCGGTTATGAAAAGCGGCAATTATGCATATGTCGGCAGAAGACTTCGTAAAAGAGATATGCGCAGTCTTTGGATTGCACGTATCAATGCCGCCGCCCGTGCTAACGGACTTTCTTACAGCAAAATGATGCATGGCTTGAAAGTTGCCAACATCGAACTGAATAGAAAAGTGTTGGCTGAAATTGCAGTAACAGACGCAAAATCGTTTGCACAATTAGCAGAAACAGCAAAAGCAAATTTGAAATAACGATAACCGTAAGCCTTTTATTCAATATAAAAGGCTTTTGAAATGTATATGCTCATAACTTCCACATCTAACGCACAGATAGTTTTGTTAAAAAAACTGTTATCAGACAACAAATACCGTGACCGCGAGCATTTGTATTGCATTGAGGGCGAACGCCTTGTTTGCGAAGCAATTAAGTTTGGCAAGCAAATCAAGGATGTTTACGTTAAAGAATCCGTTCGTGACAAATTCGAGTTGCCGCATAATATCGATGTAACTTATATTTCGGATAGGGTTTTTGATTTTATAAGTCAAACCGTAAACGGACAAGGCATTATTGCTACAATTGTAAAAGAAGACGCGGAAATATGTGCCCCGAAAGGAAATTGCTTGATTTTGGACGGAGTCAGAGACCCCGGAAATTTGGGCACGCTTTTGAGAACCGCTGCCGCAACGGGATTTGACGATGTTTATTTGTGTAACTGCGTGGACGTATATTCACCCAAAGTCATACGTTCTGCAATGTCCGCGCATTTTGCCATAAGAGTTTTTTCGGATAGTATTGAGAGAGTATTCAATTTTGTACAAAAGCGTTGCAGGATACTGTGTTGCGATATGGGCGGGAATGACCCAGTGGAATACAAGTCACAAGACAATATCGCACTTGTTTTGGGTAATGAGGCAAACGGACTCTGTGAATATTCACGCAAAAATTGTAATGGCTTTGTAGGATTGCAGATGAAAAATAATATAGAGTCATTAAATGTGGCAGTAGCGGGAAGCGTATTGATGTATATTCTTAATAGTTAATGGAGGAAACAAATGTCAGGTCACAGCAAATGGAATAATATCAAAAATAAAAAAGCCAAGGGTGATGCCGCACGTTCTAAAATCTTTACCAAGATTGGACGTGAGATTGCAGTAGCAGTTAAAGCCGGCGGTGCCGATATAAACAGTAATAGCAAATTATACGATGTCGTTCAAAAAGCCAAAGCAAACAATATGCCCAATGACAACATTACCCGCAGCATAAAAAAAGCAAGTGGAGAATTGAATGCCGTAGATTATGTCGAAATGGTCTATGAAGGATACGGAGCAGGCGGAAGTGCGGTAATCGTCGAATGTCTGACGGATAACAAAAATCGTACAGCGGGAGATGTGCGTTGTGCTTTTGATAAAAACGGCGGCAGTTTGGGACAAACAAACTGTGTAAGTTTTATGTTTGACAGAAAGGGCGTAGTAGTATGCGAGAACACCTTGGCTTTGGATGAAGATGCGGCATTTGAAGTTGCATTGGAAGCGGGTGCGGATGATGTGTCGATAGAAAACGATTTGATAGAAATGTATTGCGATATTGCGAGTCTGTCGAGTGTGCGTGATTCTGTTGTTGGTAAGGGGCTTAATCTGGTTTCTGCCGAAATGAATTGGCTGCCTCAGAACATGGTAACATTAGAAGGCGAGAATCTCGATAAGTTTTTACGAATGATAGATACTTTGGAAGACAATGACGATGTCCAAAATGTCTTTCACAATGTGGATTTATCGGACGACGAAGAATAAGTTTAAACTGCGGGATTGGTTTTATAATCAATCCCTTTTGCATTGTTTGTGCTAATTCCTTTGACTGCTTGACTTTTATTCAAATAGTTAGTATTATTTTATCAGTAAAAATTTGACGGAATTTGCTAATGAGAATTATCGGTTTTGACCCGGGACTTGCTATTGTCGGTTACGGAATTATTGATTTTGACGGAAAAAATAAAAAGGTTGTAGATTACGGTGTTATTCGTACGCCTAAGGAAGAAAGCATTCCTGTTAGGCTCGCGCTTATTTATCGTGCTGCCGAAGAGTTGATTTCACAGTATAAACCGGACGAAATAGCCATTGAGGAACTATTTTTCAATACAAATATAACAACAGGCATTAATGTGGCGCAGGCACGTGGAGTTGTTTT
>JAMPHX010000013.1 GCA_023663205.1 Corallococcus sp.
CCTTTTGCACAAGTTCTTTAAGACGTTGCTTAAGTTCGGCGTCATTCATTTTGTCAATCAAACCAATGGCTTTTTCACTTCCGCCGGCAAAATACGCCGCATCGGCAAGTTCCTTGATACATTTCTTTACAGCAGGACTGTCGTTCCACTCGTATACGTCAAGCGCCAATCTATCAAGCGCGCGCTTAATCTTGTCAATGTCCGGCAGTAGTACTGCATACGGGCCGACTATTTTCTGCATAAACATTTCGTCTCTATACGAAGCATCCTTGATTTTTTCAAACCATTCATTTGACTCTTTAAGGAAGTTTATTGCAAAGTTAATTTCCTTGTCGCCTTGCAACGAATTATTAAGCGTTGTAAACACATGCTTTGCTTCTTCGTATTCTGCAACATCTACCAAACACAAAATCGGTGTTTGGTATTTATTTGACCAATCTTTCGGCGTCTTTGCGCCTGTCAGGTCGCGCCACAAATCAAACATTTGTGTTTTAATTTGATTGCGACGGTATGTTTCTGCCGCCTGATTTACTTCTTGATTACTCGCCGTAGCCGTCATTACAAATAAGTTTTTGTTGATAGACGTTTGAACGGCTTCTTTTTCGGCAATTGTTAATCCATCCAAATAAACGTGATAGAGTTCGTCAAAAACGGCAACATTGTTGTTTAATACGTCAAGCAAATCTGCCTTGCAAGAAACAAGTTCGTCCAGCAAGTCTTTCATCACTTCGGGGAGAATATCTTCTCTGTTGCAAATCTTAAGAAGGTATCCTAACACTCTACTCAGCGACGGTCGTTTGGCTCTCAAGGCGTCGCCCGAAAAACCTGCAAATTTAAGCGTCGCTCTCCATTGTTCAAAAGCGTTTTCTTTGGTATTACACATAACGTTCAACAAAACGTTCGTTTGCTTGATAAAGTCGTACTCTACAATCAACTTATCTATCTCAGTCTCGCCTGTTGTTGCATCCCACATGGCGGAGTGCTTAACACTGAATATATGTGTAATATCCGCCAGCACAATTTCCTTTGCGCCGATGTTTGCAGCCAATTCCATCAATTTGCCGTCTCTGTATTGTTCAAGGTACGATTGCATACCTTTCTTGCAATTGTCGGGTGTAATAAGATTTTTGAGATTGTTAATAAAACTCGGTTGTTTGATAACAATGTCGCCAATACCAATAGCAATGTTGTGAGTTATTTTACCTTCGCTTTGAACAAGTTCGATATACTTCTTGACGATATCGTAAGCGCCGTTAACATCAACGTATTCTAATGCCCATGCAGGATAACCCAGCGTTTGCATCTTGCGGTCAATCAACGTTGCCGCCTGAGCAGGAGAAGAACACATTTTTGTGTCAACACCCCATATTTCGCCGGTCGCTTCGTAGAAAGTTCTTTCCTCCTGCGTCATTTTAACTATGTAGGCGGGTTTCTTTTTGCCGCTGATGTAATTGCCTATCATTTCCGACAATTTGTCGGGAGTCATTCCGTCGGGATAGCCCTCGGCGTCAATACAGCGATACGGTTCGGAATTGTATTCTTTAAGCAAAAAGCCAACAACAAACGCCGTCATATTACAAGGCGAGTAACCGAACTCGTCCGTCAAGTAATCGTATATGTCCCCAATGGCTATTTGTCCGTTTTTGTTAAAGTTTTCCTGTATAAGTTTGTCTACGGCTTTCTTTACAATCACTATGGGGGCGCTTTGCAGTTCGGGAGATTCCCAATATTGATTCTTTTTCCAAACAGTTCCAAGAACGTTCTTTTCGCAATCTTTAACAATGCCACGCACTTCACTGTCTTCCATTCCCAAACGCGCGCTTTGCTTGCCGGCAGAGAGTTTCAATTGCGATTCCGTCAAACCTCTTGCAAAATCAAACACGTAGCGGAACTTGGTTGTAACAATAGTCTGCAATATAGCATGAACGCCATTTGCACCCATTGTACGTTCGCCTTCACGATTAAGCGACGAATAGACGTAAAATTGACCGTCGTGTATATTGTCTCTCCAAGTACGGTTCAATACGGATTTTGCCTGCGCGTCATTATTCCTTGATTGCTGATTGTTGTTGCCCTGATAATATTGCGCCCAAGCAGCATATTCTACATATTGTTCAAATTGCTCCACACCAAGCGGAGTTGACAACGCGTCGATTACAACGATATCTTTATAATCGTCATTTGTTAACGTTTTATTTATCAACGTCCTATAACTTTGCGCCTCATTTTCGTCCTTTGCAACAGCAAGTACTGCATGGAATTTCCAAGAATTATCGTTATGCTTTAACAATTCCATTGCTCTTGCAAAGTCGGACATTGTTGCAACTGCAAGAGTGCCGTCGTCTTTTGCAAAACGCAATTTTAATGCAGGAGTAAGCGAAAGCGCGGTAAACAACATATTGCCGACATTAACAAGTTCTCGCGTGGAACTCTTTTTACGAATATCGGCTTTCAATTGTTCAATTCTTACGCCATCACCTGCCAAAACAGCCGATCCGTAAGCGGTTTTGCCATCTCCAATAGATGTAGTTACTAATACGCGCTTTGTTACCAATGCCTTAGCGACGTTTTTAGCGGACGTTTCAAGGTCGGCTATTCCTTCAAAAGCATAGTCAAGATTTTGGTCGGTGGGCTTTAGTAACGGTTCTTCGCCACCCAAACGTTGATCTATAGCCTGCATAATCAAAACCGCTTTCAATACTCTGCGTTCTTTTTCGTTAAGCATCGATTGCTGCTGTTGATAAGTATCTAATATTAATTTGATGTCTTGCGTTAGGTACTCCCTTCCCTTTATGTAGAAGAAATCCCACAACATATCAACCGTCAACAATGGTTGGTCGTCTAATGGTCCGTGTTCCCTAATAAACCATTGGAAGGCTTGAACGCTATCATCATTGGCGGACTTAATAAAGTCGAACATACTTCTTTGGTTAGATTGATATGCATTTGCAATATTTTTCAATGCCAATGCCGCAATGGGCTGTATCGGTAAAATACGTTTGATGACGTTTCGATCGCTAATCTTAGTGGACTTCATTACAGCAGCAGTAGAACTCGGAACAGATGCTTCAAGTCCTTGCGTCATACTTGCCCAATTATCCTTTGCGCTTTCCTTAACGCTAAACGCATGCCCGATTAGTTGGAATGCAATGTTGCCCGGCAGTTCGATTTCTATCTTTTCGAACCGCTGTTGCACCACTTTCCACGAATCGTCGTTGCCAACGATTGACGAAAGAGGATGCGTTACAACCATTAGATAGAACGGCGCCTCTTCGCAGATAGAAACTATCTTTTGAAATTCATCCAATGAATTTCTATTTGCCTTAAAGTACCCGCTGAATTCGTCCCAAATCAAAACAATCTTGACATTATTTTTAAAAATTACGTCTTTCAACCAATTGCGCAATTGATCGGCGGTAATAGACAATGCGGTAATACCTTCCTTTGCCGCCATGCGGAATATATTATCCATCAAGGACGAAACGTCGCTGTTCTTGCGTAAAGCGTTAACAATTTCTTCCGCATTATCCTGCGAAAACACCGAATTCCATTCCGGCTTTTTTAGGAGCGAATCGACGAATGCTTTGTGAGACGGTTCCTCAATCCAATCGATGACGCTTTCCTTTAACGTTTGTTCGCCCTTGTAATCAATACCTTGCTTGTCAAGAGCAGTCTTAACGCTTTCCTGCACAGCCAGGAACAATTGCTGTGGCGAATTGATGTTTCCCGACGCATAACGGTAAGCAACGACAATACCGTTGTCTTTGTGTCCAATCAATTTTTCCAACAAGGGCAGTTCACGTTTTAACGCATCATACTTGTTCCAATACTCGCGGACTGACTGTTCGGGGGATTCCAGTATTTCCTTTAACGCATAGGCGCATCTACTTTTTCCCGTACCATATGCGCCATGTATCCAAACGGAACGCTTGGTACTTCCGCCCAACATCGCTTCGGTTGCCTTCAGCAATTTGACAAACGTTTCGTGCGGATATGTTTGTTTCCAATCAACGCCTGCGTTTATTGCCGATTCGTCAATACATGGAAAGTACGTTTCGTCAACGTTAAAATACTCGCAATACTTCATATCGTTCATCATGTGTTAGTCCTCCTTGAACAGTTCCAATACATCATTGGACGTTTTGTCTTTAAGCGAAATTGTTCTCAAATCATTAGTAAACGTTGCGTTGATAAACTCCGGATATCTTGCTGTTAGTCCCAGCAAAATAGATTTCCATTCCTCTTCGTCATAAATACCGAACATCCTTGCAGGGCTAACTCCATCACGTTCCACTTCCTCGTCCAAAAGATACGACAAATTAATCTCTCTATTTTCCAAGTTGCATTTTTCAACAAACTTATATAGTGCATAGAGTATGACGCGATTGTCTGTTATTGCCCATTTTTGCCTTACAATATCGTCTTCGTTTGCTTGACCAAAATTGAGTGTTTCGCCAAACGGCGTTTCGGCAATTCTTATAAATGCCTTAAATATTGATTTTGCGTCTTTAGGTTTGACGTCGCATGCGACAAGCATATCTTCGACTTTGCTACGCTCATAATAGTATCCAATATCTAAATTTTTGACATACCATTCTATTTGTGGATTTTCATATGTCAAGTTTATCATCATTAAACCGAGTGCCGTTTCCGTTTCCCAGCCAATTTGCGATATCATCTCGGCGAATGGAGTAATATGATTTTTATCATTCAGTCCCGCATCTTTCAAAAACCTTCTAAACATATCGTACATCATTGGCCCTAATGAATGACTGGTAAAAAATTCTTCCTTCAAATCAAAAAATGCAACGAGCCAATCTCTCTTGGGCGCATGGTCTGCAAAAGAATTGAGACTTTTCATATGTTTACCTCCTCCTGGTGGATGTCTTAATGAATGGAACAGCAAACAACCGTCATCAATATCATGACACTGGTGACAATGTGTACAGTTCGTAATTTTTACTTTACCGTTTACAAACTTGATGCTTCCGTTGTGACAATTTGTTTCGCATACCTTACAAGCAGAACAATATGCCGCTTTGCGAAATACTTGCCTAAATAGTTTGCCAAATTTGGGGTTTTCTTTTAATGTTATTTCAGCAATCTTTACTTCGAAACCTTTCTCGGTTTTTGCAACATCGAATGAAATAGGAGTGTTTTTATATTGAACAACATAGCCATCCGCCACTTTTACTAAAGGACCAATTGTCTGCATCCACTCTGTCCAAGTAGTATATGGATTGATAACGTCTATTGTGAGTACACCTTTTTCTGTGCGTTCAACGCATCTAAACGGATTGTTGATTAAATCCCTTCCATTATTTCGAGCGTTCCAACCGCCATTTATAATATAAGAATTTGCGCTTTTTTCATCTTTTGCATTGTAGGATTCTTTAATATAAGAAACATACTCATCGATTTCTTGTGTATAACTACAATGACGAAAGTAATCACTTGGACCGCCAGACATCGGGCAAAATAAACAACCTGCGCGCGAATTGCCTTTTTTATATGCCTCGTTGATAAACATTTGATTGGCATACATATACAGCCATACTTCGGCAGAAGTCCATTCCAATATTGGGTTAAAACTGTATTGCCCTTTTTGCTTTTTGCCGTAGTTTTCGTATTCGTAGGTGCTGCGAGCCAAACTTTCGTGCGCGCGAACTCCTACAAAGTCCATGCCGGTGTAATTGTTCTTACCGGTAATTTCACGCATCTTTAACGTTTGCGGAGCACTTTTATGTACGCTACAGCACCAACGCAAAACCCTTGCAGGCGGACCGAACAATTTCCATGATTCTTCCGGATCGAAGTGGGAACGTGCAACGTAGAAAGATATTCCTTCCTGCTCGCATTGCTCCTTGGTGTGTTCCACAACTTTGTACGTGTCGGGGAATTCCATCCCTGTATCGCCGAAAATTACAACGAAACTATCCTTGGGCAATGCCTTTTTTACCAAGTCCAAAAGTACAGCGCTATCTTTGCCTCCGGAAAATGCGACGTGGAATATATCTAATTTTTCTTTATACTTTTCGTACGCGTGAACAATTTTTTGAACGGTAGTACGCTCCATTGTGTCAAGGAGTTTTTTGTTCTTTGCGCACATCAACGGAATGTCGATTGGCTGCAATGCGTAACCTGTATCCTTCCCCAAAACAACTTTACCGCCATCGTCCGCAACTGCGGTTGGCATTGGAGCGTGGTACAAATCGCCGCCCTTTATCCTTGCAATAATTTGCCCTCTGTACCAATAGGCGCTGGACTCCGCCCACATATACGGAACATCGTTTTGATGTTCGTACTGCCAATAATCTGCAAAGCCGAGCAAATCCATTTCGCTGGCGTAAACGGGACGCGGTTCCTTTGAAAAATTAGTTGGCGAAGAATTAAGCAGCAATCCGCCGGTTTCTTCGTCAAATGTGTAAGAATACATCTATTGTCCCTCTCTCATTTGTTTTGCTTTTGACAAGGCTCTATCAATAATAGACGCCTTTTTGCGAGTGCTGTAGCCGTTGTCAAAGAAGTATTGCCCAATAATATCTGCCTGAAGCGGTAATTTGCAATTGGCGGCAACGATAGCCAACATATCTTCGTAGGAAAAATTACATTCCTTGCGAACAATCATCCCTGCGTTTTTGTCGTTGTAGTTGATTATTTGCAATTTGTACTTGTTGCTGTACTTGAGGCAGAAACTCTCCACAAGGTAATGAGTCCAAGTGTGTCCGCAATTGGGGAACATAACAAACGTTGCAATGCTCCTGATTGACGCAAAGTCGCCCTCAATAATGTCATCTAACAAATTGTCAATAGCGGCAACGTCAAAGCGCACAAATCTATCTGCAACGAATTTATTTTCCTGCACGCGTACCATTTGGTCGTAAGCCGCTTCAAACGTTATTTGCCTGCGCTCAACTCCGTTAATTGCCGTAACATAATCATTTAGTTCGGTAAACGTCAGTTCGTCTTTGCCGTCACAATAATCTTTTGCAAGTGTTAAGGCATCGGTTGAATTATCCTTGCGCGTGAGCAACTTTCCTTTAAGCGCAAAGTGGTCTTGAAGTATTAACCTGTATATTGCCGTTTCGATAGCGGTTTGAGAAAAGTCGTAATTAACTTCTGCAATATTACCTTGCGGCACGTTGCCGATTGCGGCATGCCCTGTTGCGTCGCATTCGGTTGATACGTAGTCGAGTATGGCTTGTCTTTCCTCATCGCTGATTATTATCTTATCTATCCACGCAAACGTCTCGAAAGATGACCAGACAAACTTTTTACTAATTGAAAGGTAGCGCCTTATCGTGTCTTCGGGCATATACGGCAGCAACTGATACATATCGTTATAAGTATGCGTTACCGAATCGCCCCAAACGTTTTCAAACTCTTGTTCAACTGCATCTGCTTCGTTTATGCGCTCGCTTTCGTTACGGACAAAGTTTTTACTTACGAACCAATCGGCAGAACAACGCCGCACAACCTCTCGCAGCAACTCGCTTGAAGATATATGTTGTTCGTCAAACCGATCAAAGTTTTGATTGAGTAATTTGTCAAAATATACAAGCGTATATCCTTCGTCGAATATGGCGTTGATTTTATCCGTAATTGCAATTACGGTTTCGTCTGCAATAAAGTAGTACTTACCTTCAAATGAAAGACCGCCGACTTTGATTTGTTCTTTTAGTAACTCCTCGTCCTGCGCCAATTCCACTTGAAACGCTTCCGCAAACCGCTGAAGTTTTGTTAAATCTATTGGTGAATCTACGCGTATGCCGTAAGGGAATTTTTTGATAAGTAATTCGCGTAAATCGTCGGGACAAACTATCTGCTGTTTTTCCGCGCGTTGACGTGTTTTCCGTTCACCTTGAGCAAGCGGAATTGCAAAGTGTTCACCCAAGCAAAACATTTGATACGCCACTAACGCTGCGGTAAGAGAATTGTGTTTGATGTTGTTAAACTCCTTGAACTCGGCGTTAGAAGTAATGTCGTTGATAACGCTTTGTAAATCGTCGTTTGCAACATCAAATAAACTGCCGTTTAATAGACCTCTTTCCTGCGCATAACGAGTGACCGTACGCAAGGCAGATGCGTAACTCCTAGCGGTGTTGATAGACTTTCCCTCGTCCTGTAACCATTGTATATACTGGTCTAACTTACTGCCGTCTAATTTCGCTTTAAGTTCGGTTCTAACCGTCGATTTGATATCAGGTTGAGTAGGCTTGGCTATAGCGAAAACGTCGTCTCTGTGAACGTAACGTATTACCACGTCCTCGTACGGAATATTTGCCCAAGCGAGCAACACCGTCAACTTCTTCATAATGTCCGTCGCGCTTAGGTTGCCCTCTACATAAAGATCGTCAGCGATTTTAATTGGCTTTTGCATTAAGTCAATCATTCTAAACGTACCAAAATCCATCCTTACGGCATCGCTTAATGACTTGCCTATCAGCGGACGAAGATTGCACGAATGGGCGATAATAATACAAAATGAGACGTAAATCTTGCGCCAGTTGTTGGCTTCCTTTAATGAGCGTCCCTTGTAACTTGCATATATGGGTTTAGTAAATGCCAAATTTTGCGGAT
Source organism: Corallococcus sp. (assembly GCA_023663205.1). Lineage (GTDB taxonomy): Bacteria > Bacillota > Clostridia > Christensenellales > CAG-314 > RGIG5495. Next base: position 8,581 of record JAMPHX010000013.1, read on the forward strand.
GAGCAAAGTCGTAAGTTTTTTCTATCGATTCTTCAACCGGAATGGTAGCAAGAATTGGCTCGACAACTTCGGCGGATTGTTTGGGTTGTTCATCGGGATTATCTTCCACAACAGGCGGAGCGGCCTCCTGTTGCGCCGATTTAGGCTTTTCGACTACTATCGGCTTAGGGGCTTCGCCAAAGTGCAATTTAAGAAAGGCAGAATAAAGCATTCCGTTCTTTTCAAACATTTTGTGTTCTATGCCGTGGCTTATCCTAAACAACTTACTGCCCGATACTTTTACGCGAACAATGTTGAAATCTTTGTAATCGGTGAACTGCCAAAACTCTTTTTTAGATAACTTATGTTTAACAGCATACGCCGAAACGTTTTCGATATTCCTGACAACGGAGAGCGCAGACAGGTGAGAATGATTTTGTCCGAGCCATTCAATAAACAATTCTTTTAGAGTTTTCGAATTGACATCGACCTGTCCTGCGATTTTTTTTTGCGACTCGGCTAATATGGATTGAAATCCTTGCGGATTATTTTTGTACAAAGATACTATTTCAACAAAAAGTTGCGAAGGAGCATGGTTTTCGTACGTTTCATTGTTAAACGCCTTATCCATCAACGCAATTTGCCATTGCATTCCATTTAAGTTGCGGAAAGTGTCGTCAATGATTACGCCGTCGTTTTGCGCCATTTGACGCAAGTTTTGGGACAACGTCATAAGAGCAGAGTTTTTATCTACTTCTCCGCGTTTTATCTTTTGGTATGCCTCAATAAGTAAGGCTACCTCGTACTTGTCCCAATTCTTTTGTTGCATGGTAACTTTTGTGTCTCCTTTACGCCATTTATCGACGCAAAAACCCGAATGTTTACATTTTTGGGCAAAAAGAAAATGCCGCCCCTGTGAGAGACGGCATTGTAGAACACCGTCTGTCGGTTGCGACACTAACAGTTTATCTCTATCTCGTGGATGGACATTGGTGTTTCTACCACATTAGTTATATCCACGAAATAGGCAAAAAACACCCTTCCAAGAAAGGTCGAGATAAACATATTAAGTTAGTGTCGCAATGATAGTATATCATAAACAAAAAACTTTTACAAGTGTTATACCGATACAAACGGATCCAACTACAAAAAGATTTTTTATAAAACTAACACCACTTTTACCGCAAGTTTGGCGTAACATTGACTTGTTAGTACGGTTATGGTATAATTACTATAATCTAATTTTTAAAGGTGCGCTATGTCAAAAAACAACCAAATAACGATTCGCAGTTCAGCAGCGGAATATCTCACTTATGTTGCGTCATTCGGAGACGATGCCGATAGCATCGAGGTCCGTTACGAAGATGAAAACATTTGGCTCACGCAAAAAATGATGGGCGCGCTTTACAACGTAGAAACTAACACCATCAACTACCACATTAAAAAGATACTTGCAGACAGTGAATTGGACGAAAAATCAACTATTCGAAAATTTCGAATAGTTCAAAACGAAGGCGATCGCCAAATTGAACGCGATGTTTCTCACTACAATTTGCAGATGATAATCGCAGTAGGTTTTAAGGTAAATTCCGAACGCGCAGTGCAATTTCGTAAGTGGATAAACCAAATTGCAAGCGAATACACCATTAAGGGTTGGGTAATGGACGACGAACGTCTTAAACGCGGAGCATACCTTACAGATAAATATTTTGAAGAGCAATTAGAACGCGTCCGCGAAATACGCGCTAGCGAACGCAAATTTTACCAAAAGATTACCGATTTGTACGCTACCGCTATCGATTACGATGCAAATTCCGCGCAAACAAAACGTTTTTACGCAACGGTTCAAAATAAAATGCACTATGCCGTACATGGGCATACCGCTGCCGAACTGATTGTAGAACGCGCCGACAGCAACAAGGAATATATGGGGCTGACTACTTGGCAAGACGCGCCAAACGGCAAGATAAGAAAGAGCGACGTTACAATTGCGAAAAATTATCTTAATGCGCGCGAACTCGGACAACTTAACCGTATGGTTACGGCGTACATCGATTTTGCAGAAAGTATGGCGGAACGTAAAATTCCTCTTACTATGGAAGATTGGGAAAGCAGACTCAATTCGTTTATTCAAATGTTCGAATACGGATTGTTAAACGATGCAGGAAAAGTATCTGCCGAAATAGCAAAACTCCACGCCGAAACGGAATTTGAAAAGTACCGCATAATACAAGACCGTTTGTTTATGTCCGATTTTGACAAATATATGCTGGAACTAGAAGAACAAATTAAGAAAGATAAAAAGAATTAACTCTTAATACCGTAAAGGAAAAACTGCATTGCTAGTTTCTCCTTTTTTAATGCCTATTTAATTATCTGACCAAAAAATTCAAGCGACCCAATGCGACCCAAGTTATTAGGTGACAAAAAATACATTAAATGTGGACGGGAATGGCTCCGCGTCCACATTTTTTGCGCGTTTTGGCAGTTTTTCGTCCACGCGCCAAACAAAATTTTGTTTTGAATGTGGACGAGATGTGGACGCGGAGCGTTTTACAATCCTATGGTTTATAACATTACTGTTACATAATTGAAAAAGGCTTCTACATCTTGTGTAGAAACCTTTTTGAAAACACTATATGTAGTTACTTTGCGAGCGAAACTGCCACTGCGCAGGCGACTGTTGCGCCGACCATGGGATTGTTGCCCATACCTATCAATCCCATCATCTCCACGTGTGCGGGAACAGACGAAGAACCAGCAAACTGCGCGTCGCTGTGCATACGTCCCATTGTATCGGTCATACCGTAAGACGCAGGACCTGCCGCTACGTTGTCGGGGTGCAACGTACGTCCCGTTCCGCCGCCGGACGCAACGGAGAAATACTCTTTGCCGTTTTCGATTGCCCACTTTTTGTAAGTGCCTGCAACGGGGTGTTGGAAACGCGTCGGGTTGGTGCTGTTACCCGTAATGGAAACGTCCACGCCTTCCTTGACCATTATTGCAACGCCTTCGTTTACGTCGTCGGCTCCGTAGCAACGGACTTTGGACTTTTCGCCGTCAGAAAACGCCGTCTCCTTGACAATGGCAAGTTCGCCCGTGTAGTAATCGTATTTGGTTTGAACATAAGTAAAGCCGTTGATACGCGAAATGATATACGCCGCGTCTTTGCCGAGACCGTTCAAGATTACGCGCAGAGGATTTTTGCGTACTTTGTTGGCATTGCGGGCAATACCTATTGCTCCTTCCGCCGCCGCAAACGATTCGTGTCCTGCCAAAAACGCAAAACACTTGGTTTCTTCGCGCAGAAGTTTGGCTGCAAGATTGCCGTGTCCGAGACCCACTTTGCGTTGGTCGGCAACCGAACCCGGGATACAAAACGCTTGCAATCCGAGTCCTATCGCTTCGGCAGCATCCGCCGCGCTTTTTGCGCCCTTCTTGATAGCGATTGCGCAGCCGACCGTATACGCCCAAACTGCGTTTTCAAATGCAATGGGCTGTACCCCGCGCACTATTTCGTCTACGTTTATGCCTTTGTCGGCGCAGATTTTTTGCGCTTCTTCCAAGTCTTTTATGCCGTATTTTTTAAGTTCGGCGTTTATTTTGTCTATTCTTCTTTCATATCCTTCGAATCTTATTGACATTGTTTGCCTCCCTTACGCCTTACGCGGATTTATATACGATGCGGCGTTGTCATAACGTCCGTAGTGTTTGGTTGCCTTTTCAAGCGCTTCGTTGCCCGAAATTCCCTTTGATACATTGTCCATAAGAACGCCCAAGTTTACGTACTCGTAGCCGATGATTTCGCCTTCCTTGTCAAGAGCAAGTTTGGTAACGTAACCTTCCGCCATTTCGAGATAGCGCGGACCCTTTTTCTTTGTAGAATACATTGTTCCTATTTGGCTGCGCAGTCCTTTGCCGAGGTCTTCCAACCCCGCACCTACGGGAAGCCCCGCATCGCTGAACGCCGATTGCGTCCTGCCGTATACTATCTGCAAAAACAACTCCCTCATTGCCACATTGATTGCGTCGCAAACAAGGTCGGTGTTGAGCGCTTCGAGCAACGTCTTACCCGGAAGTATTTCCGCTGCCATTGCCGCCGAGTGAGTCATTCCCGAACAACCGATTGTTTCTACCAAAGCCTCCTCTATCACACCTTCTTTGACGTTGAGAGTAAGTTTGCAAGTGCCTTGCTGCGGCGCGCAGCATCCGCAACCGTGAGTTAACCCGCTGATATCTTTTACGTCGTAAGACTGCACCCATTTACCTTCTTCGGGTATGGGGGCGGGACCGTGATTGCAACCTTTTTTTACGCAGACCATTTCGTCTACTTCGCGTGAGTATTGCATATATATTCCTCCAATAAAAATTTCATTAGGGCGAAGCGGTTTTACCGTCGGACAAACTGCATTTTACTTAGACTCGCCGCTTGCGCATACCGATAAAAGTATAACACATCGCCGCTTATTTCGCAAAGAAATTACGCATTGCAAATATTACAATTTTTTTCTGCGCGCATAAAAAAAACTTTTAGCACACGGCGATGCCGTACCGCAAATCCGTTTGGTCGGGCGAGCCTTGCTTGAAAAACACAACGCACATATAGCATTGCGGCACAAAAAGCCGCAATCGGTTATTTTGCAAACGGAACAAATACCGCGCACCGTCAAATGCCGCTTATGCAACGAGCATTACAAACACTGTGACGGCAGATAACAATACTTACTCTAAATGCGACCTTGACTGTCGGGAGCGGCGAAAACAAATCTCATTGCAAACATATTACCCGCAAGCAAGTGCGCCCTGCCGAAAAAGAAAAAAACAACCCGTCACCTTTTCGTTAAGATAACGGGTTGCATATTCATCCTATTGATTATTTTTTGTTTTTGGAAGGCTTTTCTTCCGATTGCTCGGTTTCTTCACCGTAATGAACCCGTCCGTTTGTCGATTCGGTCTTTTGCTTGGGTTTGATGAATATAAGCAAAATCAATCCTACGGCAGAAAGACAAGCGATAACGATAAACACTATCTTCCAAATGTCGACGGCACTTGTTTCCGCATCGGGAGCAGTCGTCAAAATGTTGAGAGTAAGCGTGTTTACAAAGCCGTAATCGTCTACCGCTTCGTAATCAACCTTGTAAATGTAGTTGATTGTGTCGCCCGTACGGGTTGTAATTTCGTTTGCGGCAGGCGTCAAAACACCGTTGGAAGTGATGAAACTTTCGTATCCTTCCGTAACCTCTTTGGTGTCGCTATCGAGTATTACCACATACTTGCCGTCTACAAGTTTGGAAACTTTGTAGGTGTAACTTGCGCTGCAACCTATTCCACTGACGGTAGGCGTGGGGATTGTGTAAGTTTTGCCTGCGGTAGTACCGGTAGTCTGCACTTTGAGTTGCGAACTCGTAAGCGTAATTTCGGGCGCGGTTGCGCCTTTGGTTACCTCACGCGTAAAGTGATTGGACGTAACCTCGTTGCCTGCGCGGTCTTTGATTACATATCTGAAACGCCATTGTCCCAAAGTCGTTGCCGAAATACTTGTGGATTGACTACTCCACTCGGATTTTTCGTTGTAGTAATCGTTTGGAGCAAGATACTCAAAACTTACAACCAAAAGCGCGGTATCGTTTTTGGTGACGGTTTCACGCGTCGTTTCGGTTTCCTCGTCCTTATTTTCCTCTGTAACCACCGCGGTTTCTTCCGTCAAAATATTTACGTCTTCAATCCATTCGGTGGGAAGTTTCAATTCCTTGGAAGCGCCGATTTGCGCCTTGTTGAAGCCGTGCTCGGCATCGGCGTTTTCCAAATACTCGGTAAGTTTTGTTTCGTCGATTTGGGGAGCAACGGTATCGTAGCACACTACTTTTGTCTTGGAATAGAAGTTTTCACCTTCCAACTTATCGGCAACAGCCAGATATTTGGTTGTAGGAGAGGCTTCGTCCGAAAAATCGAGCAATGCGTCTACCGAAGTTGCGTAACCGCTGATTTTTACTATTTCCGTGCCGTTGGACTTGCCGTTGACAAAATCTTTTACCTGTTCTTTGGTGATTTCCGCAACAACGTAATCCGTACCTGTTTGCGGAATGTATACAAAGTGTTTGTTTGTATAAAACACGTTGTTTGTGCTTGACGAAATAATCGTGCCTTTGTTATTTTCCGCAGCGGCGTCGTATTGATAGAAATTGCCCGCGGACGGCGCCGTCGATTCCTCGGCAAACGCTACCGTAGTAAATGCGGCAAACAACATTGCCAACGCCAAAACTAAACTGAATATCGCACTTTTCTTCACTGTATCGAAACCTCCGAGGGCTTGTTGCCTTACCCCTAATTTTTTAGAGATATTTTGTATATACGCAAAAGGGCAAAATACGCCCTGTTTACGATTATACTTTTATATTTTACATTGATTTGTCTGTATTGTCAACGGTTTGACCGAACATTTACCTCGCGGTTATTGCAAAGCGCTGTTTACCCGTACGGTTTGGAACAATCAGCGGATTGTTCTGCGCTTATTATAAGGATAGCGAAATAGCCTTGAAACTTTGCAAAACCGTCAGTTTGATTGCTCCGCGCCTATTATATTTGTAGGATACAACCGGCATACACATTGCCATACCGAAACTGCGCATACGGCAAATTTCAGAACGGCATTTTGCATTTGAGATAAAAGTCGCCTCCGATAAAAAACTTTCAGCAAACGTCTCGATTATATTACGGATACCGCACGCCGTTTCGAGTCAGATGTTTACGACTCGACATCTGCTCGGAAAACGCCGACAATGCCGACAAAAACTTGCATAACTTTGCCGCACGTCGAAACCGCAGCCGTCAAATCGCCTTTGGTAATTTGGCGGCTATGGCGCTGCTGCCGCACTCCTCACTATCAAACGGGAAGGTTAACGGTTGCTTGCAGATAGTTGTGGTCAAATCCTTCGTCGGGGTCGTAACGTCCGCGGCGTAGATTTACGATATCGCCGAATTCCGCTTCCTTAGGCAAAAACATATAGTCGGTTTTTCTGCCGTTGGGACGCGTTTCGACGCCGCAAAATACGTCGGTAAGATTTCCGCACGTCTGCGGAAGCAATGTTGCCGCGTCCTCTGTGTTGAAATCGCCTATTGCCACCGTAACCGCGCTTTTTTGCAAGGATAGCCATTTGTCGAGGGGGTTAAATACTTCGGGAAAATTTGCGGGATTTTCGCCGTAACGGTTGAAAGAAAACCCGTGTCCCGTCAAAAACACAACGTCCTTTGCGTCATCCAATGCGAGCGACATAAAATATTTGTCGTGAAAATACTCCTTTGCTCCTTTGTAATAAAACGCCCTATCGGGTTTGACAAGCGAATACACTCCCGTTTCGCGCACCGCTTTGCCGCAGAACACGGCAACGCCCATACGTTCGCCCCGAGCAATGTGACTGGGACTGAAATCTCTGAAATGCCGCAATTGCAATCCGCAAGCGTCGCAGACAGCCTGCTGCAATTGCCCGTCGCAGACAAATTCCTGCATAAACAGTACGTCGGGTCGGTATTGCGCAAGGACTTCCGACAGTATTTGAATATTTGCGGAATAGTCTCGCTTTAAACTGCCGACGTTCCAAGTTGCAAGTTTGAGTTTCATGCCGAAAGTTTCTCCTTTTTGTCGTCCGCCGAAGCGTCCGAGCACGCAAACGCGTCGAGCAATTCCGTAAGCGCCATATTGTAGTAGTACAGCAGATATACGGGATACTTTTGCGAAGGGTCTTGCCGCTTGCCTTGTATCATAAGCGTTTCGGTGGCGGTAATATCCGTAAAACGCACCACGTGATTTTTGCGGTAAGCATTCATAAGTTCGACAAGGCGGTTGGTAAGTTGTTCACGCGCAACTCCGTCTTTGTAGACGGAATAGTTTTCGTGATTCAACAGCCGTCCCAGTAGTCGGTCGGGCATTTTCAAAATTTTGGTTACGGCGGTAATCAACAGCATTTCGCCGCTCATTTCGTAATCTTCACAATCGGGAATATTGAAAAACTCGAAGTCTTGTTGATTGTTTTCGTCAATAAGTCTGCCGTTTTGCCCGACAGAGGCGGCAAGATAGGCTAAACATTTGTTTATTACGTCCTCGGCAGCCTCTTTGCAATCGACGTCTTTGGTAAAACTCCACAACGTGCAAAGCGTATTCATAACCTTGGCTGTATGCGAAAAAGACGACTGTTCGTTGGAGAACTCCGGTCGCAATCCGCCGTCGGCATTTTGCATCCGCGCAAAGAAGGCAATTATTTTGACAAACAAAGCGTCAAAATTCCTTTCCTCCGACATATGCGATTTGACATAATCGTCCGCCAGCCACTTTATAAACGTATCGAGGCACATTGCCGTCATAAGAGTAGACCCCTCTTGTTTGCCGTCTATGTTCCAATACGCCATGCCGCCGTCTTCGTAACGCGACGCGCCGTCCAGCAGCCAATTTATTGCTTTGTTAAGCGCTTTGAACCTGCCGGCAAGAACTTGTTCCGTTGCATTGCCCAGCAATTTGTTTGCCTGCAAAAAACCTACTTTGAGCAACGTAGAAACGGCTATCGTAGTTTGGTTTAGTCCGTTATCTGCCTCGAATGAATCCGACTGTCCGAGACGCTTTTGCTCCGGCCAAGAACCGTGTTCGTTTTGCATAAACATAATTAGGTTTACCGCTCCGCGCAAACATTCGTTAAAATACTCGCGCGTAAAATCTTCCGCCGCGCCGTACTTATCGGAAGTTATGCGGTTGAACAAATGCAATGCGCCGAAACACACCGCGCAGGTGCTGAAAGAACCGTATTTGCCCAGCGAATCGCCCGACTGAAAACGGCGTAATTTGGCACAGCGCGTATCGGCGTCGTCGGTTTTGTCAAACTTTGCCGTATCGGTAAAAAACACTTGCCAACTTGTAGTACGCGTATCGGACATAATGCCCGAGTACAGTCCGTAGCGTTTGAGCACGTCATTGTAGTAGGCGTAGTTTTGCGACACTTTGGGCTCCGTATGCTTGGACGCGTCTGCATAGGCAAAAAAGTCGTCAAGGAAAAACTGCTGCGCGTGCGTTACTATCGTATGAAAACACAAGTCGACGTCGCGTCTGTACTCCGAAATGGAATTTTCCCTTTCCACGTCTATATCGAGGTGTTTCTTGATAAACAGCCCCGTCTGCGCCTCTACCAAGCGTTTGTCGACGATTTCGTTGCCCGCCTCATCCTCCGCCGTGCACGACGGGCACACAAATGCTCCTACGTCAAAGTAATCGGAAAGGGCGTAATCGGCAAACAACTGCCTCACCAAAAACTTTTGCGAACGTTGCCAAACAAATCCTCCGGAATGAACGTACTTGACAAAATTTTTGATTCCGTCGCGTTCTTTGGCTCCGCGGCGTTTTGCTTCCGATAGAGCAAAGACCATTTCCTTTTTGACAGGCGACTCTCTGTCTTCCGTTTGTTCGTCAAAATCGTCGAAAAACCGCGGCGTTAATAATACTATGAAAGACGTAGTAATACCCGAAATCATCTTTTGGAGATTATCGTTACTGTTGTAGGCGTCACCCTGCCCCATTCGCGGAGCAAAATATACGCGTTTGCCGCAGCCGGTAAGTTTGTCGTACAGTATGTCCGCAAACTGTCTTGTTGCGGAATTTTCCGGCATATCTTTGCCGCAGTAACAAATGAAGTAGTCCAAATTGTCGTTTTTCATATGGTAGATTCCTTGTTATTTTTGAGTGCGTATTTGTCGTGCGCGTATTCGCCGTAATAATCGCTTGTATCGGGCACTTGGTCGTAACTGTCAAATCCCAGTCCTTCAAGCCAACTGTCGGCAAGACACTTTGCCGTATCTACGTACAGTTGCCACAACTGCTCACGCGTCAACAAATCCGTTTTGAATACGGGGTAACTTTGCCTGTCGTAATGGCTCCAATCGTCGTCCACTATCGTTATGCCCTGCGACTCGTAATCGGAGTCGTCGTAAGGATAGGGCACGTACAGGGCGTTTTTAATTTCGTCGACTTTACAGTTTATCAGCAAATCGGCAAACATATCCATTGTGCGTCTGTGGCTGTCTGCCGTAGTACCGGCAAGCCCCGTGACGGAATACAGCGTGACGTACAAATCGGAACACTCGCGCACAATCCTAACCGCTTCCAAACACCTGCTCGGCGCAAGCGTGCGTCCGTTGCCTCGCAAAAGTTCTTCGTCCGCGCTTTCTATGCCCAAACGAATTTCCACAAAACCAGCCTTTTGCATTTCGCGCAGCAATTTGGGGCTTACCATCTCGGCGCGCATATCGCAACTTAGCAAAAATCCGTGCCGCGCCTCTTGCAGAACTTTGCATATTTCGAAAGCGCGTTCGGCGGAGTAACCGAATACGCTGTCAAAAACGTGCACCAACTTGCGCGGCGGCAAAAGTCCCTTCATCTTTGTCAGCAGACAGTCGTCGGCAACGTATATTTTGGGAGTGCGTCCGTCGGCGCAGTACCCGCAGGAAAACGGGCAGCCTATTGTGGAAAACGTATTTACCGCGTAATCGGAAAGTTTGTCGGGCAGCAGCGAAAAATCTATGTAATCTTGATATTTGGTTATCTTTTTGCCGGCTATTGCCGAAGCGGCGTCCTCTTCCAATCCGACCGTCAATTTGTCGAATATCGGAAACTTTGCCGCCGTCTTTCGCGGAGCGTTGTTGACGTGAGGTCCGCCAGCAAAAACTTTGGTTTCGGGCGAAATAACTTTTATTTGTTCGGCAAACTTTGCCGCAAGCGGTATTGTGGGACACACGGTGGAAAACGCCACTACTTGGGGAAGTTGCGCGCCGCTGTCCAGTCTTTGCGCAAGCGTTTCCGAATGAATATATTCGCATTCGACGCCGTTTTGTTTGAGCAAAGTGGCAATGCGCAGCAAACCGTTGGAATAAGTTTTGGTAGGAGTAGGCGCGGTTTTGCCAATCTTTTGCATACGTTTGTATCCCTTGACGACAAAATACTTTTCACGGTACTCGTCAAGCAGCGGGTCAATCTTTTTGGAATAGGTAGTACAGTCAACGAGCCAAACCATAGAGCGCTCCTTTGCAATATGCAATATAAGTTTATTTTACTATTTTGCCGTCCTTTTGTCAATACTGCGCACCGCCGCCGACGCGACAAAACAATCGTAATCAACTGTGAATGTCTACATATAGTTTGAGTTTTACGGCAAACGCGGAAAACGGCGTTTTAAGTCGGATGCCCGACTTAAAGTTCGCATAAATCCGCAAAATACAAACTGCCGTCGGCGCAAAGTATTCCGACGGGCGACTTGCCTTCACCGCCGCCGTGCAAGCGTTGGCTAATCTGTCAAACCGATTTTACCGTAAAAAACAAATGCGCTTTCCCTCGGATTGTGGAAAGCGTTTGCAGCAAAGATACCGCCTCACGGCAAGTGTCAGTTGAGATTTGTACGGTAAACTGTAGTATAAAGCGGATTGCCGTCATCATCGCCGCTTTTGTATACGTCAAGGTACTTTTCGATGTCGAATTTAATCCAAGGGTCTTTTTGCGGCGGATACGCAACAAATACCATTCGCTGCTTTGTAACGGGATGTTCAAAAGACAGTTTGTACGCCCACAGCGCCAAGTTGTGTCCCTTGCACAATGCGTCGCCGCCGTAACGCGCGTCGCCGAATACGGGACAGCCTATCGACTGAAACTGCACGCGTATTTGATGACTCCTGCCCGTACCCAACTCCACTTCCACCAAACTTACCGCGTCGTGGTAGTTTTGCAGCACTTTGTAATTGAGTTCCGCACGCTTTGCCCCCGTTGTGCCGAATGTGGCAACATAAACCGTATTTGTAAGGGAGTTCTTTTTGAGATAGTTTACAAGTTGCCCTCTTTCTTCCTTGGGACAATTGAGAACCGTCGCAAGATAGCGCTTTTGCATTTCGCCCTCTGCAATCTGCTTGGAAAGCCGTGCCGCGCTTTTGCTGTTTTTGGCAAATACCATTACGCCGCCCGTAGGTCGGTCAAGACGGTGAACAAGTCCCAAATAAGCCTCTCCCGCTTTGTTGTACTTCTCCTTTACGTACCTTTTGAGCAACGTAAGCAAATCGACGTCGCCCGAAGCGTCGCCTTGACTGGGAAGATTTTGCGGTTTGAGCACCACAAGGACGCTGTTGTCCTCGTAAAGTATTTCCACATCGTCCATTGTAAACTGTTTTTTCATATAATTTCTCCGTTATTTTCCTATATACAAACCGCTTGCGCCGCAAGGCAGAACAGTGCCCTGCTCATCGGTCGGCAAACAAACTTCGTACGCCTCGGCGCTGCCTGCGCCGAAACGTCTGCCCAGTATGTTTTTGAGAACTGCCTGCTGCAATCCCGTTGTGTACGAATTTATAAGCACAAACAGCGGATTGTCAACAAGCACGTCTGCGCACAAACCCACAAAGTCATCGATATCTTGCTCTATTTTCCAAATTTCGCCGTTTGCGCCCCGTCCGTAACTGGGCGGGTCCATTATTACCGCATCGTACCTTCTGCCGCGGTTGATTTCCCTCTTGACAAACTTGCGGCAATCGTCAACTATGTAACGAACAGGTCTATCCGATAAGCCTGAAAGCGTCAGGTTCTCCTTGGCGCGCTCTACCATATTTTTGGCGGCGTCCACATGACACACGCTTGCCCCCGCAGACGCGCACGCCGCCGTCGCTCCGCCTGTGTACGCAAACAGGTTGAGCACGTTTATCGGGCGGTTTGCCGATTTTATCAAATCTATCATCATTGCCCAATTTGCGGCTTGTTCGGGGAACAATCCCGTGTGCTTAAACCCCATAGGCTTTACTTTGAAAGACAAATTGCGCCAAGATACCACCCATTCGTCGGGAATTTGAGAGTAATATTCCCAATGCCCGCCGCCCGACTCGCTGCGCAAATAACGCGCATCGGGCTTGCAAACCGTTTCAAGCGGTTTTGCGGCGCGCCAAATGACTTGCGGGTCGGGACGAAGCAGAACGACGTCCTTCCATCGTTCCAACTTTTCGCCGTCGCCCGTAGCCAATACGGTATAATCTTTCCATTCGTTATTTATCTTCATACCATTTAGACAACGCGGCAAATTGCGTAGAAATACGGTAATTTACGCCAAATTACTCCGCCGATATAACAACTGCCGCACAAAACTATCTTTTTTGTAAGTATACCAAAATGCGCAATTTAAGTCAACAAAACCGATAGTAATAAGTAACTGCACTCGCAAAATGCAACGGGGCTGTCGCACAAAAAGCGACAGTCCCGTTGCGCCGTTGACTATCTTGCCGTCAGCCCCAACTACTGTTACTTTCGGGTTTGTACTTTTATTCTATCGGATTGTATATGAAGTTTGCCGTATATTACCATAAGCAACAGTTTGCCTTTTA
>JAMPHX010000014.1 GCA_023663205.1 Corallococcus sp.
CAAATCGCTAACGGAATACATGCCATAACCGTACCGCTACTATTGCATATACAAACCGACAATATTGACAATCGAACGCGAACCTTAAACTGCAACTGTAAAACAAACATTGATGCAAAACGCGCCATTAGACCTATTATCTAAGGGCGCGTTTGTTTTGTTTTCTATATCGAGATACTCTTTGCAATTAAGCCGCGTATAGTACGGCATAACACTTATTTGCGTTAGCGCGGTACCGTATACGACAAATAACTCTTAATTGCATTTTGCGCAATTTGCCATTATGCCGCATTGCGATTGATATTGCAGGTCAGCGCCGCCGATTGCAATGCGCGGCATATTGCACGTTAAATTTTGCCGATATGTTTGTCGTAAATATCGTGATATGCGGGGTCATCGTCGTATTGACTGTACGGAGATTTTTCGCTGCGCGGCGCCGTCGGCTGTTGGGGAGCAGACGTATTTACTATTATCGGCTGAGGCGCGGGCGCCGGTTGGGGCTGCGGACTTACTATCACTATCGGTTGCTGCGTCTGAGGCTGAGGCGCGGGCGCGGGGGTCTGTTGCGGATAGGTAACAGGCACGGGTACAACCTGCGGCATCACGGGAGCGCCGTAGTACGGCGCGGGCTGAGGCGTTGCCTGAGGTACGTACACCACCTGCGGTTCGGACGCTTTTGCTGCCGCATTCTGTTCGGCAATGACGCTTTCGCGGAATAATCTGCTTGCTTCTTCAGCCTCGCGTTTGTATTCGTCTCTTTCACGCCTGTAACGCTCGATTTCAAGCATATCCCGCTGTTCTTCCAGCGACATACGTTCTTCCTTTTCCGCGCGCTTGTCACCGCGTCTTTGCAGTTCGCTATCGATGTTTCGACGTCTGCCTGCAAGCGTTTCGTACAGTTCGTCAAAGCCGTGGGAGTGGGACGTTGTATCGTCATCGTAATCTTCCTCATCGTTGTTTTCCGGTTGCTGCATGACCACTATCGGCGAATTGCCGTCGACGGGTATGGGTTTGCCGTCCGGTCCGATTACTATTACCTGCTGTTCTTCGGCAGGTTTTTTCGTCTTTTTCTTGCCGCTATCCATTATCACAACGGGTTGCTGCGGTTGTTGCATCATGGGCTGCATCATAGGCATACCCATCATACCCATTCCGAGCGGATTCATTCCCATTCCCATGCCCATTCCCATGGAATTGTTCATGCCCATTCCGAAATCGGGATTCATTCCGTTGTTGCCATTGTTATTATTGTTGTTATCCTTTTCATTATCGAGAGATTCTATCTCTTTGTCCTTCTCGTGCAATGCCGCTGCTATGCGCTCCTTTTCGGCAAGTTCGAGCGCTTTGGCTTTCTTGCGTTTGTTCGAACGTATAAGCAACAGCAAGAGCAGCAGCAACAGCAATGCGCTAAGCGCTATTACAAGCCACAGCCAATTGTCTTGGATAAATCCGAGAAATCCTCCGCCTATTACAAATTCGTTTTCGTCGAAATCCAACATGGCTTCGTTGATACCGAAGTTCTTGGCGCAGTCGTCGCCGAGCACGGCGCGCACTTTGTACTTGACGCCTTTTTGTAAATCTTCTTCCGCAACCGTGTTGCCTTCTTCGTCAGTGTAGACGTAGGTTACTTCCACAATATCGGCAAACTCCGCAGGTATCGTCAATTTTGGCGCACCGCCTTGATTGCTCCAATCCAGACGTACTTCGTTTATGCGCCAATCCATAGGCCACTCGGAATCGGTCGGCGTTTCTCCCTCGGACGTCTTGACAAAAGACATATTTGCCACCTGTTCGCCGTTGTCGAGAGAAGCAACCCAGTAACTGCTATCTGGCTCTACAAGGTTTAGTTTGAACTTGTACATACCTGCGTCCGTACCTGTATTGTCGGCAATGGTCATCCATTCCGAATCGAAGCCGTCGGGAATGTAAGTGATAAGTTCGCCCGTGTACACTACCGCGCTCAAATCGACGGAAGGCAAAAGCACAGACTTTTTGATAACTTCAAATTCCAACACAAGCGGGTCAAGACTGCCTTCCGCCGTGCCGTCGTCCCAAGCGTAGTTATTGGTAGCGTCGTTTAATATCAGTATCGTAATCTTGTACTTATTAACCGCGCTTTGCGTCAAAGCGTCGCTATCGGACGCAATGCTCATTACGTTGCTATCGTAATCGACAAGCGTAAATGTTTGTTCCTGTTTGTTGTACTCCAATTTGTCTACCGACAAATGCGGCTTCTTTTTGAGAGTGGGATTGCCCGAATTTGCTCTGTCCGAAGTAAAATCCTTGGAGAGTTCGCTGGTTGAGGTAAACACCACGTTGCCGATATATTTGTCGGCAATTTTGATTGTGGCAGTATAATTTGTAGAAGGCGCAAGCGGCAAAGTAGCAATGTTGCCTGTGGCGCGTTCTGTGTACTCGTACGTGTAGTAGTCGTTGGGACAATAGCCGCCTGCAAATTGCGCTTTGGGCGGACGGTCGGTGTTCCATCCCGTCACGTCGATTTCGTACGGATTGAGATTTATCTGCGCGGTGCAGGCGCTGTTACCGCCGTCATCCCAAGTTACGTTTGTGCCGAACTTTGACTTTATTGTAAATGTCAATTTGTACTCGCCCGCATCGTCCGTCAGATATTTGCCGCCGTTAGGTGCAAGGGGAGCGGCGGACGTACCCTCGCCGAAAGTAGCCGATACATCGTAGTATTTGCCCAAATCTCCGTAATCCGCACCGCAGATATCGAACAAATCCTTATCCGTGCCGTCAAAAGACTGACCGCCGTTATAGTCGGGTTTGCTTAATCTGCGCGCCTTGATTTCCCAATTTTTGGTATCGGTAAAATCCGCGGGGTACGCCAAACTATCCAATGATTGGTAATTGCTTGTGCTTATTCCGTCGGCATAACCTATGACTACCTTTGTCTGATAGGTATTTACATCTGTGTATTCGCCGCTATCCTGCGAATAGGTTGCTTTGAGCGTAGATGGTAAGTTTTCCAGTTGCGCTTTGTATTTTATTGCATTGCCGGAATCGTCCACGCCGTACTGCCACGTGCCGTCGTAGTTCCACTTGACTGCCGAAATATCTATCTTGGCAGGCTCGATTTCGTAAGCGAACAGTTTGTTTTGCACCAAAACCGCATCGGTTACGGAAGGCTTCAAACTTATCTCCACAATATACTTGGCTGCGTCTGTCGGTACAGTACCGAGCGCCGCGCCTTTGTTGTCGGCGGCGCCTGCGTCATATGCGTACCACTTGACGTTAAGGTCGGATTCGGTGTAGTTTTTCGTAGAATTGCTCTCTATCTTCATACTGAGAGTAGGCGCGCTTCCGTCATACTGCTTGCTGCTTTGGTTAAGAGTAACCAAAACCAATGTTTTGTTTTCGCCCACGGTAAACGTGTACGGATTTTGCAAAATGGCAGGCAGTTGATAATGTTTGGTGTAATCTTCCAATCCGTCGGTTCTTACTTTGGCTTCGACGTAATAGGTAAGTTCCTGCCCCGGATGAGATGCGTAGTCGTCCTGCAACTGCTGTACCGTCTGCGGGTCGGATAGCGCTCCGCCGCTATTTGTTTTGTAATACTTGACTTCCACCTTGCTGTCGTTGATTGTAGGCAGATAGTAATACACGTCGCTTGCGCTGTTATCCGTTGCCCAAGACACGTTTAGCGTAACCTTTTCTACCGTCCATTTGTAGTTTTCAAACGACGACAGATTTGTAGGCGCTTCGTAGTTGGGGTCTACCGTAAACGCAGCCTTGGCGTCGTACGTGCCCGGTTCCTTTTGAATATTGTTTGTATACGTTGCGGTAACTCCCGTCGGCAGATTGTTTATCTGCAGCGTAAAGTTGCTGCCCGTATACACAGGCCAACTTCCCGCGGAATAGTTCCAAGCGGAAGTCATTGTGCCTATCGGCTTCTTTTTTATCTTTATCTTGATTTTGCGAGTTTGATTGTCGGGGTCGGTATCGTTCCAGCACAAACCGTTGCCGAGCGTCACCGTTGCTTCGTAATCTGCCGCATCGATAACTTGATTGTACGCAACGGCACTGCCGTCGGTCTTTTGGTAAGTTATCGTAAACTTGCCCGCATAGTTGGCGTTGAGTTTGTTGAACCACGTTGCATACTGCGTTGCCAAATCGTGGCGGTTGGTATCGTACGTTACGTTGACGTCGTCAACAGTATCTATAACCGAAACCGATTTGGAATCGGCTTTGGTAAGATTGAAGATAAAGAACGGACGGTAACACCAATCCGCGTTTGCCGACAAATTGCGCATTTTTCCCGTACTTCCCTGAATACCGAAGGGATAGTTGTATGTTGCCTGAAACGTGCGCACATAATAGTCGCCGGAGGCTTTGGCAAGGTCTGCATTGGCCGTCCAACGTCCGTCTAACTTTCCTACCGTCTCGCTGATGTGCCCGTGACGTCCCAATTCCATCATACCCGGAATGAGCAGATAATCGTTTTTCCAAGCGCCGTAATACGCATTTCCGCGAACATTGTTTTGATTGGCATTCATACCGACCGTAAGCGTAGCCTCGTCGCCAATCCATCCCGTTTGAGAAGACTTCACCAGAAAATAGTTGGCATTTGCGGGCGTCACCAAAAAGTCGGTAAGACTGTCGGCTACGCCTTCCGCCTTGGACATTGTAAACTTTGCCCAAACGTTGTTTTTGTTTTTTGCTGCGGTTGTTCTTGCCGAAGCGGATGTGGAATACACGCCGCCGTTATTAAGCACTACAGCGCGCAGATAACTGTGTCCGTAAACATTGGATTGATAAGTCGAGGTACTTGACGCCAGCGCGGCATAGGTACTGAACTTGCCTTTGAGCGACGGCGCGGTATCTTTGAGCAGCATTGTCACCAACACGTCGCCGCCGTTTTTGTACATTAGCGTGGGTATCCATTCGTAACCGCCCAAACCGACGATAACTTTGGAAGAAAACGAATCGTAGTTTCTGCCCGATACTGCCAAGGCGTCCACAGCGCTGAACGTCGAACCCGTTCCGCCCAAAGCGGCGTACAGTTTGTTTAACTGTTCCTTGGAAAATATGTTGCCGTCCGAACGCTTTTCGTAATTTTTGATTGTCAAATCTCCTATCGAAGTAGCGGCGGACGCAGTATCCTTTTCCTCAAAAAAGATACCGTACGCAACAAATGCAGACAAACAAACGCACAGAAGTACCGCCAATGCAAGTTTGAATACTTTTGCCTTATTTCCTTTCACGCTCTTTTGTTTTTCGTACATAATTTTCACCATTTCCCTTTGGCTTATTATACGCGCAAAGATGCGTAAACTCGCCTATGTAGAGTTTGATTGCACCGCACAGACGCAGTGCCGATATATCTGAATGTTTGCGTGATATACTCATTCTTCCGTTGACGCATACATACGACCTGCGACAAACGGACGCAGTACTTGACTATAATTATACATAATAATAATACTCCAAATATGCAAAAGCGTCAAGCAAAAAATACAAAAACGGCACTTTGTATGTCCCAAACGACACAAAAACGCACTTTTTGCAACGTAGAATGCCGTTTAGAACAAATTGTTGAAGGTGCAAAAGTATACAAAAGCACCGTTACGACGGACATTGCATATATAGATATTTCAAAAAAAACACAAATTTGTCGGTAAAATACTCCTTGCACTTGCATATATGCGCATATGTACGCAAAATACAATGTTAAACTTCAAAATAAAACGCCGCCCTTTGGCGGCGTCCGATTGGGAGAAAATATCCGAATAAGTTTGAGGGTTGATTTTGCGATACTCTCCTTCTGCTGTTATTAAATATTATTTTTGCTTTATTTGCTTTTGTATATTTTGATATTACATATTTTGCTTCTGCAATATTTTACTTTTGATTGATTCGCTTTTGTTTTATCTGCTAATGTTTTTATTTGATTCAGTTTTTATTTCCTTCTGCAATATTTTCATTCTGCTGTTATTTACTTATAGGATTTTGCAAAATTTTTATTTCGTTGTTTTGAAATATTGTTTGATTTTAAATTGAAAATTTTTGATATTATCATCTAAACTATTTTGCAGTTTTTTACAAAACCGCTTTGTAGACCGTTAACCGCCGTTAACGGAACTTTGCGCGACGATTGCCGTCGGCAAATGCTATGCGCCTGCACATATCTTTTATTACGCTTGTTTGCGCTTGCACAACGTAGATTATTCCTTGCCAAAGAAGGCGTGCTTCAATACCTCCACTCTATCGGAAATTATTCCTCTTACATATTTGTTGCGGCGGCAAAACTCAAAGCCGTGCACCGTGCCATGAGTTTCTCTGAATACAACCTCTACACCGCCCGAAGTCAATGCTTCGGCATAGGTTTGTCCGTCGCCGTTAAGACAGTCGTACTGTGCCGTTTCGATGTAAGCAGGCGGCAAACCGCTGCAATCGGCAACTTGTGCGGGCGAAATCAAATACTGCGGCAAATTTGTTGAACTGCTTCCGCAATACCACCGCCACATCTTGGCGTTCGCCTTTGCCGTCCACACGGGTGCGTCGAAAAAATCTTTGAGCGAACGGGTATTTTGGCGCATATCCGTTACGGGGTAAATCAAAAACTGCATTACGGGACGTTTGATATTTGCGTCGCGTACAGATAAACACACTGCGGCTGCCAAACATCCTCCCGCACTGTCGCCGCCCACCGCTATTTTGTCCGAATCGATACCCAAACCGTCGGCGTTATTCAATATGTATTTGTATGCACACATACAATCTTCGAGAGGAACAGGAAAGGGATGTTTGGGAGCAAGTCTGTAATTTACGACCGCGACCCTGCAATGCGCGCCTACGGCGTAATCGCGTGCCAAGGCGTAATGCTGCGGAGCGGCTTTGAGCGCAAAACCGCCGCCGTGAATCAAGAACAAACAAGGCAGATTCTCGTCAATCTCGGCGGTTTTGGGCGAAACCAAGAAACACGAAACATAGCGGTTACCGCTTACCGGTATCTTCAACTTGTTTACGCGAGTGCGCCTATCGGACTTTTGGGCGCAAAGCACCGACAATAATCCGTTGACTATCGGCAGTAAAAATTTGCACATAGGAGTGTGCCAATGTTTCAATACCGAAAACTCTTTTTTTAGCGGATACTTTTTACTCATATTTACCTCTGCCCCACAAATTGCCTCATTGTAAAAACTCTAACGGTCAAATTGCAAATCTTGTCCGTAACTGTTTGTTGCTAACGGAAACAGACATAACTACCGACATTTTTCTGCTGTTTACATACGCAAATAACATTTTAACAAAATTGTTAAGCAATATTTGTATATTTTTGCGCCGGTGTTATCTTGACGTAACAATAATGTTAACCTGCGTTTGCTTGGAAATTATCCAAAAGCGACAAAAGCAAAAGGCGACGGCGCAAGCCGCCTGCCCTTTGCGTGTAGATATTATTTCTTGGCGGTTTGTTTACCGTCTTTTTGCTGTTTTGCGCCGTCATTATCTGCCGACTTTTTGGTTTCGGGCGCTTTTGACGACGTCGTTTGTTTTGCAGTCGACTGCTTTGCTTCCGCAGTCTTTACTTCATTGCTCTTTGCGGCGGACGCGGTTTTTTGATTGGATTCCATCGATTTTGCGGAATTCTGCACGCCTTTTGCGGAATTCTGCGCGCCTGACTTGGGCACGTCAATTGCCTTTGCGGATTTTTCCGCAGGCTTTGACGTTGATTGTTTGGACGCGTCGGACTTTGCTATCTCCTTTGCCGCAGGTTTTGTTTCCTTATGCGCTACGGGGTCGGAAAGAAATCGTTTGTCGGATTTGTCCGCACCGACGCTTTTGTTTGCAGAGTCGTGTGCTGCGGATGTCGTTGCGCGAGCGCTTTTTTTGCGTTGCTTGGTTTTGTCTTTTGCCTGTTTGTTTTTGAGATTGTCGTCGTAGTTTTTGACAAACTTGTTGTCAAACAAAAACTTGCGGACAGACGGAACAAAATAAGCAAGAAGTACAACCGTCAATATCAACGCAAACAGCAACACAAACACCGTAAGAGAAATGGCAAGCGCCTTTTCCTTGTAGATATTGGGGGCGTTGAACAACATAGAGTTGTAGGAAATGCCCGCAAACGCAAGATTGAAATATTTGTCTGCCAATGTAATTACTTCCACAGTATGCTCCTTATCTGCCAAATTTTCCGTCGCAAACACAAGTCTGCGCATTTCGTCTTTTTCCGATTGCAAATCGATTTTGCCAACATAATTACCGTCAATGTACACATCGGCATCGCCGTAGCCCTTGCCGATATTGGCAAACAGCGACAAACTGTCGCCCGAAAAACGCATTACGAATTTTTCTCTGCGCTTATCGGTAACTATAAGACCGCTTTGCAAATCGTCGACTTTGTCGGTATTTATCCAACCGTCGGTAGTAAACAGTCTGGTTCCGCCCAAAGGCACTATCGCCTGTGTGTTTGACGTCATACCCGCGTTAAGTTCGGAAATTACCGTAAACTTTCCGCCGGATGTTTTGCGTACTTCCAACTTCCAATAGCGTCCCGTAACTTGCGGAAAGTCCAAATGCGCAACTTGTTTTGTATACGTCAGCGTTTCCGCTTCCGATACCTTTGTCCAATTGACGTTATCGGAAGAAATATACAGGCAGTAACTTTGTATATACGAGTTGTTTTGATTGCGCGTTACAATTTCAAAAAAGTTGAAGTTTTGTTCTTTGCCCGTATCTATTACAAAGTTGTGCGGCATGGGCGGTATTGTGCCGCCGCTGTATATCGTGTGATACAGCGTACCGTTTTGCCCGTCGATGAGATAGTTCTTTTTGTCACCTTGTACAGTGTAGTATCCCTCGGTTACGGGTCTGCCGTTTTCGTCCAAAATGACATTGCCGTTTTCGTCCTTCTTTTCCTGTTCGAGAGTTACTTCGTAGGTGTTGCCGTCCTGATGGTCGGGCGCTTCCAACACTACCCAATCGGATTTGGGAGTGGATACGCTGCCGAGATTCATACTGCTTTTTTGAGATACAAAGTATTTGGGAGTGAACGTATACTGCGTAAAATCTTTACCGCCGTCCACATTGAGATACGGATGCAGTACCTGCGAAGCGGAAATATCTTTGACAGTCGTTTCGTCATCGACTTTGACGCCCAATTTGGAAATTCCTCTGCCGCCGGTATTGAGATTGTATATCTTTACTGCGTAATATTTGCCTTCTTCCAAATCCAGCGATATTCCTTGCTTACTGTAATAGGTATCGATACCGTTGTTGTAGCCTTCCTTGTACTTGCTGTATTTGAGGATTTCCTGCATATCGTCGAAACTGTTGCCGAAGTACATAATGGCTGCGTCGTCGGCGGTTATATCGAAGTAGTGCCGTCCGCTCTTTGCCGCTCTGTACCAAAACGTCGCTACCCGCATTTCGTTGCCGCTTGCCGTATTGTACGACGGCACGCCCGTACCTGCTTGGTGAAGGGTTTCGTAATCCATTGTTTTGATTTCTTCGAGCGCTTGGGTAATATTGCCCGTTTGAACGTTTTGATAACTGTCTATTGCGACTGATGACGAATCGATACGCATTGTAACGGTAAAAGTCCACTCTGTATCGTTGGAAAGCCGTACGGTATATCTGAATTCGTCGGTAGGATAATACATAGAAGACGTTCTGTAAATCCACACGTCGCCGCTTTTGCGCAAACTACCGTGTTTGGGCGGCGAAACGGATACGATTTCAAAATCCGTATCGGAAATGGTTTTGGATTTTAAATCGAATGTATATTCGCCGTAGCCTATGCGCAAATCTCCGCCGGTGTTGCCTACTCCGTTTACTTCGCCTGCATAATAACTTGCCACGGGGTGGTACTTGGGCAACTTTTCCATGTAGGCAAGTTGTTCTTCGTCAAACATTGCGTCGGTGATGTTGGCGGCATACATTTCGTTGAAGTAATCTCTGAAATCCATTGCATACGTAAGCGCGCAGCGGTAGGCAAAATCCGAACGCGCGTTGCCCTGAACGCCTTGCGGAATATACGACGACGATGTTTTGTACGTTCCCAGCAGACTGTAAAACTTACGTACGCCGAAACTGTGCATAATATTGACGTACATACTGAGCATTTGAAAATAGTCGCACTCTTTGAAATCGCTTTTATTGGTAATACTAAGCGAATATTTGAGGTTGGAATACCCGTGAGCAACAAAGCCGTGTTCCGCGCCTATATTGCCGTTAGCGTCGCGGTAACTGCCCAAATCCAACATTTCCAGATATGCAAGGCAGATAAGCGCATTGTTTCGAACTTCGCCTTCCGCCGGTTCGCGGAACCCCCACGTAGTACCGTACGCCGCGCCGTGGTTGTGTCCGATTTCGTGCAATATGCCCCACTGTCCGCCCGTAAGCAAGCCTTGATAGTTCATTGCGCGGTCAAACATATACATAGGACAGGCGTAAACATATCCTCCCAGCGCTACCGCAAGTCCCGCAGGCACATGGTAATCGAACTTGACTATGTTGTTTCTGTTGTAAGTACCTCCGGTAAAAGTTTCGTTTACGCAAAAGAAAGAATGCCACAACACGGCAAGTTTATCTATTTCCGCGGAAGAAACTTTGCGCATTGCGGATGCGGGTCCGACTAATTGCCCGTTTTCCGTATCCAGCGTGGAATACACTCCCGGAGCGTCTTTGAGATAGGTTTCAAAGTATTCGGGAGTTGTAACTCCCAAAATGTAGTGCGGAGTTTCCACTGCGCCGCTTATCGTAAACTTAGCGGACGAATAGCAGTTTTTGGGATTTATGTGCATCTGTCCGCCAAACGGCGTACCTATGACGTATTCGCCGTTGTGGTCAAACGTAAACTCCGCCGTAATCCAAGGTATACGTGAATTTTGTCGGTTGTACTGTCCTTGCAACTGTATGTACTGCATATCGCTCATCTGCCCGTTTGCAACAAGCGCGTCGGTATCTGCAAAGTAGTTGCCTGTTTGTTTGACGCCGAGTCTATCCAAAACCGCTTTGTTACTGCCGCCGTTCCAAGCGAGAGAATCGTGTATATTTATCGATATCCCTACACGTTCGCCAGCGGCAAGGTTTTCCACCTTGACGGTGACGGCTTCGCCCGCAGGCAGGTACAGCCCCGTAGCGTGGAATGAACGGTAACTTGCGTCCATAGTGATTTCCTTTACTACGGCGTTGTCGCCTTCGGCTACTTCGCCGTACTGCGAATCGGCTGCCGGATGTTTGAAAATATCCGCTTGCGTAAGCGTGCCGTTTGCCGACTTGCGCTGCATTTCCTGCGCGGCGTTGTATCCTTGGCTTATCAACATATATTTGTAATACTTAAAATACGTATCCGCATCGAGCCCCGCTTCCTGCGCCTGCGCCGTAAAGTCGTTTGCCGATACACTGTGCGCGGCGTCCTGCGACGTGGTAAGCGGACGCGGATATGCCGTAAACGTGATTGTCTTTGCCTTTTCGCCCTCACCCAAAGTATACGTATCGGACATAATCTGCGGCGTGGGACGAGCGACGTTCCTTTGCAATACGCGCATAGTATCTGCGCGAAGCGTTATTTTGGTGTCTTCCAATTGGTCGTAGGTGTATGTTGACAGCGCGTGCTTCTGTTCTTCGTTCAACTGTATGCCGCCGTCGAACCCGTCGTCGCGCGGAATACACACAAGCACTACCGTAGCAATAAGCGCGACGGCAAGAACGGATGCCAAAATAATAATCCAAAGTTTGTATTTGTTAGTAAATTCCGAAAACTTCATATTAGTATTCTACCATGATTGTATACGTTTTTGTCAATTGCATTTGCTAATTTTTACTATTTTCGACTTTTAATATGCCTTTGAGGAACTGTCCCGTGTAACTTTGTTTGCACTG
This sequence comes from Corallococcus sp., assembly GCA_023663205.1. GTDB lineage: Bacteria > Bacillota > Clostridia > Christensenellales > CAG-314 > RGIG5495. The sequence goes on from JAMPHX010000014.1 coordinate 11,848, forward strand.
CGCGATATCTTCGGGAGTTCCGCAGGCAACCACCGTACCGCCTTTGTCGCCGCCTTCCGGCCCGAGGTCTACAATGTAATCGGCAATCTTGACTACGTCCAGATTGTGTTCTATTACTATGACGGTGTTGCCGGCAGATACAAGACGCTGCAAAATCTGTATCAATTTGTCGACGTCGGCTGTATGCAATCCCGTTGTAGGTTCGTCCAAAATGTACACCGTTTTGCCCGTGCTGCGCTTGGAAAGTTCCGTTGCGAGTTTGACGCGCTGCGCTTCGCCGCCCGAAAGAGTCGTTGCCGGCTGCCCTAACTTGATGTAACCCAACCCAACGTCGTACAGCGTTTGTATTTTGTTTTTGACAGAAGGCAAATTGTCAAAAAACGTAACCGCTTCTTCCACAGTCATGTCGAGCACGTCGGCAATGCTTTTGCCTTTGTACTTAACTTGCAATGTTTCGTAGTTGTAGCGTTTGCCGTGGCATACTTCGCAGGGAACGTATACATCGGGCAGAAAGTTCATTGCAATTTTAAGTATGCCGTCGCCTTGACAGTTTTCGCAGCGTCCGCCCTTGACGTTGAAGGAAAACCTGCCCGTTTTGAATCCGCGTTCCTTGGCGTCGGGCGTGGAAGCAAACAAATCGCGTATCTGCGTAAATACGCCCGTATAAGTTGCAGGATTGCTGCGCGGCGTTCTGCCTATTGCGCTTTGGTCTATTGCAATAACTTTGTCCAAGTTTTCCCATCCGTCCACACAATCGCACTCGATTTTGCGCGGACGCGCGTTGTTGAGTTTTTCCGAGAGCAACGGCAGCAGTACCTCGTTTACCAAACTGGACTTGCCGCTGCCCGATACGCCGCAAATAAGCGTAAGCGTGCCGAGAGGTATTGTTACGTCGATGTTTTTGAGATTGTTTTTGCGCGCGCCCTTTACCGTCAAAAACCGACCGCTGCCTTTGCGGCGCTGCGCGGGTACGGCAATCTTTCTTTTGCCGGACAGATACTGTCCCGTAACAGATTGGTCGCATTCCGCAATTTGTTCGGGCGTGCCTTGGGCAACCAAATGTCCTCCGTGCACGCCTGCCCCCGGACCTATATCTATTACGTGGTCGGCGGCGCGAATGGTATCTTCGTCGTGTTCCACCACTATCAGAGTATTGCCGAGGTCGCGTAAATGTTTGAGCGTGGCAATTAGCCGGTTGTTGTCGCGTTGGTGAAGTCCTATGCTGGGTTCGTCCAAAATGTACAGAACACCCGTAAGCCCGCTGCCTATTTGCGTTGCAAGACGTATACGCTGCGCCTCGCCGCCCGAAAGCGTACCGGAAGCGCGGTTGAGCGTCAGATAATCGAGCCCCACATCTACCAAAAACGTCAAACGCGCTTTTATCTCTTTGAGTACCATTTTGGCAATCTGCGCCTTTGTGTCGTCCAAAACAAGTTCGTTAAAAAATTTGAGCGTATCTTTGACCGATTTTTCGCAAAGAGCAAAGATATCCAAACCGCCCACTTTGACGGAAAGCGATTCTCTTTTGAGCCGTTTGCCGCCGCACGCCTTGCAGGGACGTTCGGCAATAAACTTTTCGTACTGTGTACGCGTCCAATCGCTTGTACATTCGCGGTATCTGCGCGTCATCATGGGGATTATTCCTTCCCATGTCATATTGTACGACCTGCCGCTTTTGGAAAACACTTCAAAGCGCTGTCCGCCGTTGCCATACATAATTAGATTGTACACATCATTTGACAGTTGATTTACGGGGACGTCGCAGGAAAATCCGTAGTGTTCGGAAAGCGATTTGAAATAAGCGTGCATCATACTGTCGGCACCGAGATTGAATCCCAATAGTTTTACCGCGCCGCCGTTTAGGCTTTTGCTGCGGTCGGGAATAATCAAATCTTCGTCAAACTCCTGCTTGAACCCAAGCCCCGTACACTCGGGACACGCCCCGAAAGGCGAGTTGAAACTGAACGAACGAGGTTCCAACTCCTCCAACGTAAATCCGCAGTCGGGGCAGGAATACTTATCGGAATACAGCACGTCGCTGCCTTCGCAGGATATTATTACCAAGCCTTCCGCAAGTTTGAGCGCCGTTTCCACACTGTCGGCAAGACGCTGACGGATTTCTTCGCGCACCACCAAACGGTCTACAACGACGCTTATGTTGTGCTTTTTGTTTTTTTCAAGTTTGATTTCTTCGTCTAACGTGTATTGCTGTCCGTCGACGTTGACACGTGCAAAACCCGATTTTTTGTACTGCTCGAACAGTTTGGAATATTCGCCCTTTCTTCCGCGGACGACGGGAGCAAGCACTTGAATTTTGCTCCCTACCGTCATTTCCGTAACTCTGTTGCAGATTTGGTCAACCGTCGTGCGTTTGATTTCCTTGCCGCAATTGGGGCAATAAGGCGTGCCTATACGCGCATACAGCAAACGCAGATAGTCGTAAATTTCCGTAACCGTCCCTACAGTGGAACGAGGATTGCTGCTGGTTGTTTTTTGGTCGATGGAAATAGCGGGCGAAAGTCCTTCGATAGACTCCACGTCGGGCTTGTCCATCTGCCCCAAAAACTGACGCGCATATGCCGACAGACTTTCCACATAGCGGCGCTGTCCCTCGGCAAATATGGTATCGAAGGCAAGACTGCTTTTGCCGCTGCCCGAAATACCCGTAAACACTACGAGTTTGTCGCGCGGTACTACTACGTCTATTCCTTTGAGGTTGTTTTCTTTGGCGTTTTTGATGATTATATCTTTCATTTTTTACCTGACATCTATTATGTATATTGCAAATTTGCCGCGCATTTTGCCCGAAATTTGCAACGGAAATATTTACTCGCTGCGGTGCGGCAATATACGGCTGTTGAATTTGCTTTCTGCGTGAAGTTGAATGAAATATTTACTCTATACATACCGCAAGATACTTTCGCGGACTATTGTTTAGCATATAAACTATCGCACGCAAACACTTACTCGCCGCAATACGGCACGATACCGCAAATGCGTAATATGCCTCGATTATACGCTTACATATCGACTTGCAAAACGCTTTACCGCAACCGCGGATTGCTTTTGCGTGAGTTTATTTTGTCCAACTTTTTGGTAAGAGCGGCAACCTGCTCGCGCAGTTTGATTGCCTGTTCGAAATCCAACTGGTTTGCCGCCGTTTTCATACGCGCCGTCAAATTGGCTATTTCGCGCGAAATTTCTTTGGGCGACATATCGGTTGTTTGCTTTTGCGTGATTTCCAAAGTATTTTGCACGTCGTGCTCTATCGTCTTGGGAGTTATGCCGTGCTCGGCGTTGAACTCGGACTGTATTTCGCGGCGGCGGTTTGTTTCGCTTATCGCGCGCTGCATACTGTCGGTTATCACGTCGGCGTACATTATTACGCGTCCTTCGGAATTACGCGCCGCCCTGCCTATTGTCTGTATGAGCGAAGTGTCGCTGCGCAAGAAACCTTCCTTATCGGCGTCCAAAATGGCCACCAATCGCACTTGCGGCAAATCCAAGCCTTCACGCAGAAGGTTGATGCCCACAAGCACGTCAAACTCGCCCCTTTTGAGTCCCGCCACGATTTCCACGCGTTCCAATGTGTCGATTTCAGAATGCATATACTTTACCTTTACGTTGCGTTTGGAAAGATAATCGGTAAGACTTTCCGCCATACGCTTTGTCAACGTGGTTATAAGCACTCTGCCCGAAGAAGACGTGACGCTTTGAATTTCCGCAAGCAAATCGTCTATTTGCCCTTTGACGGGACGCACCTCAACCTTTGGGTCAAGAAGTCCCGTGGGGCGTATGAGTTGTTCGACGATATTATCTGCTCTGCCCGTTTCGTAAGGCGCAGGCGTTGCCGAAACGCATATCAACTGTCCCAAACGCGCGTCGAACTCCTCGAACCTCAGCGGTCTGTTGTCGTACGCGCTTCTGAGACGGAAACCGAAATCGACAAGATTGATTTTTCTGGCGCGGTCGCCGTTGTACATTGCCCGTATCTGCGGAATGGTCATATGACTTTCGTCGATGAATGTTATGAAATCGTCGGGAAAGTAATCCAAAAGCGTGTAGGGCGGCTGTCCCACTTCTCTGCCGTCGAAGTAACGCGAGTAGTTTTCTATGCCGCTGCAATATCCCATTTCGTTCATCATTTCCATATCGTAGGAAACGCGCTGCTTGAGCCGCTGCGCTTCGACTATCTTGCCTGCGTTTTCAAAAGCCTCTACTTCGCTAAGCATATCGCGCCGTATGTTTTGCAGGGAATGTTCCATTGTTATTCCCTCTACGACGTAATGGCTTGCGGGAAATACTATTGCGTGCAAAAGCGTTGCAACTGTATTGCCCGAAACGACTTCCACTTCGGAAATTTTTTCAACTTCGTCGCCCCAAAACTCTACGCGCACAGCGCGGTCGGTAAACGATGCGGGGTAAATTTCCAACGTATCGCCGCGCACGCGGAAAGTACCGCGTTTGAAATCCATATCGTTGCGCGTGTACTGTATGGAAACCAACTTTTTTATGACGTCCTCGCGCGATATATTGTCGCCCGGACGCAAAGACAGACTCATCTTGTAGTACTCGCCCGGCGCGCCCAATCCGTATATGCACGAAACGCTGGCAACCACCACCGTATCGCGCCGTTCAAACAGCGAACAGGTTGCCGAGTGACGCAGTTTGTCTATTTCGTCGTTGATGTCTATTTCCTTTTCTATATACAAATCGCGCGACGGAATGTAACTTTCGGGCATATAGTAATCGTAATACGACACAAAAAATTCCACACGGTTTTCGGGGAAAAACTCGCGGAATTCGTTGCACAGTTGCGCCGCAAGCGTCTTGTTGTGACATATCACAAGCGCGGGACGGTTGACTGCCGCAATGACGTTTGCCATGGTAAAAGTTTTGCCGCTTCCCGTAACGCCCCTTAGCACCTGCGTCTGAATACCGTCGTTCAAACCCTTGACAAGTTGCTCTATTGCCGCGGGTTGGTCGCCCTGCGGTTTGAATTTGGAATGTAGTTTGAAATCCATAATTGATATTTGCCCGTTATTTGTTCAGAGAATAGATGTAATTGAGCCCGTTTAGCGACAGGTTTCTGTCCAAGTAATCGAATATATGCTCCGCGCCGTCTACCAACTCGGCAAGACCGCCCGTTGCTATTACTTTGGCATTTTTCAATCCGCACTCACGCTTCAAGCGTTCCACCACATACTTTACCTGCCCTACCGCGCCGTAAATTACGCCGCTTTGTATCGCCTTGACGGTAGATTGCCCCACGGCTTTTTGCGGGACTTCCAACTCGACGCGCGGCAGTTTGCCCGTACATACCGCAAGCGACTCCGCCGTACTTTTGAGACCCAAGGTAATTGCTCCGCCCACAAATTCGCGCTTGTCGTTTACCACATTGAATGTTGTTGCCGTACCGAAATCCACAAGCACAAAGGGCGCGCCGTATTTGTGCATTGCAGCCACGCAGGTTATTATTCTGTCGCTGCCCAGTTCCCTCGGAAAATCGTATTTGATTGACAGCCCCGTTTTGACCCCCACTCCCACCATAATGGGCTTTACGCCGAAACAGTAGGAAAGCACGTTGTTGAACGTGTAATCCAGTTGGGGCAAAACGCTGGAAATAATGGCGTCGTTTATTTGCTCGGGGGCGATGTTGCTTGTCGAAAGCAATTGAAGCAAAAAAGAACGGTACTCGTCCGAAGTGCGTTTGGCGTCTGTGCTGAGTTTGAAGGAATTTACCATTTCGTTACCTTCAAACAGACCTATTTTTATGTTGGTATTACCTATATCCACCGCTATAAGCATAGACAATTTCTCCCGTAAATATTTTGCCGACTAATCTGATTCCGAACCTCTCGTATCGATGTTATTACAAGGCGGGCAGCGCCAAAGCAATCCAAAGAAAAAAGTACGATTTTAGGTATGAAGCACTTTTAATATTTCCGAACTGCCGCACCGCCGACGCTCGTTTGCAATGACCGGAGCGGAAAAGGTTTTGGAACACAACTCTATTGCGCTGTCGGATTGCGTAATAAATTTGAAACTTGTCGCTTTGCACCGCACCCGTTACCGTATCCGCATACGTCGTATTTCGGTTTACATTATTTAAGTATTACAAATGAACGACTGCACATATGACGACGTATCAATATGTAACTGCTGCGCTTGCCTCTGCCCGCAAAGAGGCATATTGTTGCAAAATGTTATTTGCCGCCGTCAAGCGTATTGCCGTTTTGCGTATTTTGTTCGGTTTCCGCGAAAACGTCAGCGCCGTCCTTTGCGTATGCGCCGCATTTGTCCTCAACGGCATTTGCCGATTGAACGGTTTGTTCTGTTTGACACTTGCTTGTGTCGACTATATCTGCCGATAGGGAGACGTCTGCGCCTTCCTCGCCGCAGCCCGACGCGGCTTTGGCAGTTATTTTGCCCTCTGCCGACACTTGTTCCGTTTCCGTCAAAGCGGATTTGCTCTTGACAGGTTTGCCGTTGTTGCCGTCGATTCCCAGTTTGAGTCCGCGTCTTACGCCCAACACAAGGTGCGGTACGGCAAGCAAAGATATGAGATACTCGGGTATTATGTTCGTAAACAGTACCGTGTATATAATCACAAACAAACTGTCGTACTCTTTGCCCAAATACTCTTTGTAAATATTTACCGCAGTCAAGTACAGCAAAGTGTTTGTGATTAGTCCGAAAAACACCGCTACCGTAATACACAAAGTTTGACGGGCATATTTTTTGCCGCTCATCTTTGCCGTAACAAGCAACATCAAGCGGTATACGCCGAATGTTACAAAACCCATTATTACGCGCGGCAGTACCGATACAAGCGGATTTACGCTTATCGGCACGGGTTCGGGAAACATAAAGCCCTTTATGAAGGACGCAAGTCCGAAAAACGTGCACGCAAGCACGCCGCCCGTCCAAGTGTTATCAAGCATAGCGAATGCGAATGTTACAAGCAGTACGCACGCCGCAGTGGAAATTCCCGACGGAAGTCCGAGGCTGATTGCTTTGTCAATCATCATCGCCACGAAAATTACCGCAAACATCACCGCATACATTGTGATGCGGTAGGTCTTTTTGTCGTTTACCATAAATCACCTCAATTTCGTCCGCAAAGGGTACGAATATCTTTTTTACAGTAAAAAATATAAAACTGACAGAGTATCGCTCGGCAATGCCGATACAACCTAATTTATATTAACCGCACGCAGTTTACGCGGGCATAAACCTACTGCCAATACGGTGTAATATCTATGTACTGCGCCGCGCAGGAACAAATTTAACTGCCGCTTTACAAGATAAAGATGTTACTGCAATTATGCGCAAATTTGCAAAAACAAAACCGGTTTGTATCTTCAATAAAAACAAATTGCCGCGCACGGTTGCGATTTCGTCCGACGTCAACTTGGTTTGGCAAGCGCAAGCCGAACGTCTGTTTGCATTTTTTGCCGTATTATTATACCATAACGCGCGACAAATTGTAAACGAATTGACTGCGCAGTAACACAATTTTTACACAAACCATATTGTAAAACGAGGGCGCGGAAAACCGCTCGCCCGTAGCGGTACAAAACGCTACAATAAAACGGGAGGTAAAACTATGTTCAACGGATTGTTCAACAACGAACCGAGTGGCTGCGAACACGAAGGCGGCTGCTTAGGCGGATGCAACTGCACTTGGATTTTGCTGATAATCTTGTTCCTTTGCTGCTGCGGCGGTAAAATGAGAAATTTCAGTTTGACGATAAATCCTTGCTGCCTTATCCTCATGGCCGCTCTGCTTGTTTGCTGCGGCGGATTGACAATCGGTAAAGATTGCAGATAATACATACCGCAAGCCTTTATCCTGTAAAGCACCGATGAAAAAGCAAAGTATCCCCGCCAATGCGGGGATACTTGAATTTTGCGTATAAAAAACCGTTTACTCTGCCGTATCTAACTGTTCAACTGCACCGTCGTCCAATGCTTCTTCCTTATTTACAAATCCTTTGCCTATAACTTCTTTGACGTTTTCCACATAAGCAAAAGCCTTGTCGTCCACGCGGCGTATTATTCTGCGTGCGGCGGAAAGTTGTCTACGCTGTAAAACGCAAATAACCATGGCTTTCTTTTTGCGCGTATAACCGCCCACTACCTTTACGGTAGTTGTTCCGTGATGCAATTGCTCGCGCAGTTGTTCGCTCATTTCCTTGGGTTTATCGGTTGTGATTTCAAGCAGTATTGCAGAGGAAAATCCTTTGAATACCCTTTCCTGAACAATCTCGCCGATAAATATTGCCGCTATCGAATAGATAAGCATATTGAGCGAGCGCGTTACGTCGCGTTCCGTCAAAAAGTACAGCGCCACAGACGACACGGCAACAATTATTACATTGGCTACAAGTATGGCGCGCAGACCTTCGCTGCTGCTGCGTTTGCCGCGCTGTTGAATTATTAGTCCGCACACGTCGCTGCCGCCCGTAGAACCGTTTATCGATAACATAATAGGTAACGACAAACCTTGAATTGCGCCGCCTATTACCGTAAACAACACTTTGTCCGCGCCGCCTTCGCCCGTATTGAGCGCACTGTCGAGAGAGTCGGCAAGACCCAAAAGACGGAACAGCAACAAGAATCCCGTAAGCAACGTGACGTAAACCAGCGTCCTTACCGCAAAACGCCGCGTGTACTTGACGAAACAATAAACAAATACGGGAATATTGATTGCAAATATCCATACGCCTGCCGACAAATACCATCTGTCTGCCGACAATGCAATATCGAGCATAGACGCAATACCCGATACTCCGCCCACAATTACGTCGGACGGTATCAAAAACACTTCTAACGAAAACGCCGAGAGAAATGCCGCCGCAATAATTTTTAATGTCTGTTTTAAGTATGTCAAAGCATTACTTTTTGTCATAGTCGTAACTCCTGTTGAACGAGGGACGCGAAAATACGTCGTGTACATCGCGCACGAACGTAAACGCCCTGTCGTCGCACTTGGCAATAAGTCTTTTGAGCGCAGCGGCTTGACGGTACTGTACAACCACCATTATTACCTTTCTGTCCTCGGCAAGCGTTTGTCCGTCCGCAGACCACACGTCAAGATAGGTTACGCCGCGTTTGTACTTCTTAATAATAGCGTCGCCCAATTGTTGATAATTGTACGATACGATAAAATACTTTTGCGGATGGTCAAAACCGCGTATGAGCATTGCCATTACCGAACTTCCCGTAAATACGTATATCAAACTGTACGCCGCAATCCATATTTTTTCGCCCTGAACAAACACTAATATAGCCGAACCCACTACCAATATGCTCAGGTTGGCAAACAGTATAACCGTGGACAAATCCACTTCCGGTTTGTACTTGGCTACAATCTTGGCAATAACTTCCGTTCCGCCGTTGCTGCCGCCGTGTATTGCCGCAATGTACATGGAAATTCCGATAAGTATTCCGCCGAATATAACGGCTATCAGCGGCGAATCTGTAAACTGAATTTCGCCTGCCGCCTTCTCGAACAGCGCAATGCTTACGGAACATATAACGGTGGAAAAAATGGTTTTGTAAGTAAAATCGCCGCGTATAAATACAAGAGAACACACAAGAAGCGGAATATTGAGCAAAATGTATATTACCGACATATCGAGTTCGGGAATAATGTAGTACAAAATAGAAGACAGTCCCGAAAACCCGCCCGGAACCATCTTGTTGGGATTGACGAATATGTGCAACGACAGCGCGTTTAGCAAACCCGCTACCGCTATCATAAGATACTCGTATAACTTGTGTAATATACGCTTTGCTTTCAAGGCATACTTCCTTTGTATTCTGTATTGTTTGTATTATTGTAGCATTTAAAAATTGCAAATGCAATCGTTTGCAACCAACTTGTTTCAATTTGTTGCCTGCAAATCTGCGTATTTACCCCGCGTCCACTACAACCGTCTTTTTACCTATGGACTGAATGAACTTTCGGAAGTCGCATGTT
>JAMPHX010000015.1 GCA_023663205.1 Corallococcus sp.
TTACCGCAATAACAAAAGAGCAAGGCGTTGTTTCCTTGCTCTCTATTGCTCTTACACAAATCCCCTGCGATATTTAACTTTTGGTGTGCACTTCATTATTTAAAAACGGTTTTTAATTTTTTTTAGTTTAAAATTATATTGGGCTGTTTTTGTGTCGAAACAACAAAGTTTCTTTCCTCTTTATAAGAAACTAAATTTACTTTTCTGCAATAAATAGCAAAGTCATTTTGTTATAATATAGCGGTAGCCGCGGAGCGATACTAAGCAGAATAAATTGTCCTTGATATATCTGTCCTAATTGCAAACCGCATTTACGTATATACGTAATTTTCCTTTTTAAATTTAGCAAAGTTGACAGTAATCTTTGTGTATATTAAACAAATATTTAATATTTACTTGTCAAATACATAAATTAGTGTTAATATTGTATCACAAAACAAGTTTATGCTTTGGGAGGAAGATTAGTATGAAGAAAAAGAGAGCGGACGGATATTATATCAAAAACGTCAATCCGTATCAAAAGTTGGTGCCGCATATTATGCCGCGCAGATACGATGCGCAAAATATGGCAAAATTGGAAGTTCGTTGCGACGGCATTGACAGATTCATTGCCGAACAATCAAAACTCGACAAAAACTTTTCTTACGCGGATATCATATTGGCGATGATTGTACGTACCCTTGCCAAGCGGCCGTCGCTAAACCGTTTTGTTAAAAACAAACGCATATATCAACACAATGACATTACCGTTGCTTTTACCGTCAAAAAGACATTGCGCGACGACAGCGACGATACTACTGTCAAAATACACTGTACGGGAGAGGAAAGTATCGATGACGTCAAAGTTATGGTAGACAAGGTTTTGGCGGAAAATACAGGCAGTGCGGTTTACAACGACGTCGACAAAACCGCCAAAGCGTTGACAAGCGCACCACATTGGCTTATCAGTTTGCTTGTCAAGATTCTCAATCATATGGACAATCACAACAGAATGCCCAAATCGATTATGGAAGTAAGTCCCTTCCACAACAGTGTGTTTGTGACATTTTTGAAATCCATACACGGACCGTATATATATCACCATTGTTACGAATTCGGTACAACAGGACTGTTTTTGGCAATAGGCAAGGAAAAGGTAGTGCCCGTTGTGGAATGCGGTGAAGTAAAGACGGCAAGAGTAATGGAAATAGGCGTAACGACAGACGAACGGTATTGCGACGGATTTTATTTTGTAAACTCCACACGAGTAATACAATCGTGTTTGAACAATCCGTGGCAATTGCTCGAACGCTACGACTTGAACAGCGAGGACAGGGTAGACAACGCTTTGCATACCAAAGACGACAAAAAGCATTACAAAAAACTTGCCAAACAGCAGAAACGTGAAAAGAAGTTGGCAAAAAAGCAAACCGTTTGATTGATTTTTAGACAAATTATCAATATCGAATATTGCGTCTGTCGCAAACGACATTTTGCGGCAGACGCTTTTTTATGCAAAATGTAAGTTTAGTTTTTTATGAAAATGTAAATTCGGTGTTTTTTCGATACAAATAGTCTTATGTATTTGCGATAATTTGTTCAATCAAATATTTTTTGCGTTGTTAAACATAATATATACAGTATGAAAGCGCAAAAACAGGGAAATTTAATTACAGGCGCGCTGCTGATAAGTCTCGGCGGATTATTGGCAAAAATTTTGGGCGCGCTATACCGCATACCGCTCACCAACATAATAGGCAGTTACGGGATGGGGTTGTATCAACTGGTATTTCCGCCGTACATTTTATTTTTGACTATTTCGCAGGCAGGCATACCCGTTGCACTGTCCAAACTGATTGCAGAAAAGCATCAATTGGGTAACGAAGAAGGCGCGCGAAAAACCTTCCGTTACTGTTTCTTTGCGTTGCTTTTGACGGGAGCAATGGGAGGCGCGATATTGGCGGCGGCAAGTCCGCTTATTGCTTCTGCGCAGGGCAATACCGATACTACTACGGCGTTTTTAATAATTGCGCCCGCTTTGTTGTTTGTACCCGTAACCAATGTGTTTAAAGGATATTTCCAAGGGCGTATGAATATGCTGCCCAGCAGCGTAACAACCGTTGTCGAGCAGGTTGTAAAACTTATCGTAGGGCTTATATGCGCTAAGCATTTTATGCCGGACGTCGTCAAAGCGGTGTACGGCGCGACGTTTGCAATTACCGTAAGCGAATTTGTATCTCTTGTAATAATGGCAACTGTGTATCTTGCAAAGGGACGCGACAAAACCGTTTCGGTAAGAGTCGGGCGTGCCGATATAAGTCTTCTTACGCGCGAAACAATGTCATTGGCATTCCCCGTTGCTCTCGGCGCGTTTGTAATGCAGATGTCGCAGGTAATAGACAGCGTAATGGTTGTAAATCTTCTTACCGTGGGCAATGCCACCAATATGTACGGTCTGTGGACGGGCCCCGTCAATTCCATGCTCGGTTTGCCCATTGCGCTTTCCGCAGGAGTAGCGGTTTCTGCATTGCCTTCCATTACGCGCACTTTTGTGGAAGGCGATAACGACAAACTCAGATGTTCGTTGGGCTCGGCAATCAAACTGACGGCAGTAATTGCATTGCCGACGTCATTCGGAATGATTGCAATGAGTCATCCGATAATTTCTTTGCTGTACGGCAGTTTGCCGAGCGAAGAAATATACATTTCGTCATTGCTTCTTGCGCTGTCGGGCATATCGATTGTGTTTTTGGCAATTATGCAAACATCGGTATCGGTATTGCAGGCAGTAGGCAAACCGTACGTATCCGTAATCATTCTTGCCTTTGCAATAGTGGTAAAGGCTGTTGCAAACCTTATTTTACTGCCGATACCTACGGTAAATATCTACGGAGCGGCAATATCCGAAACATTATGCTATCTTTTTGCCGCGGTTAGTGTTATAATATACATGACGGCAAAGTTGCATTTCAAAATTCCGCTTAACGATTGTTTGCTCAAACCGCTTGCATGCAGTTTGATTATGACGCTTGTAATTACGCTTATGACGTCGTTTGCGTCAGACTTTGTAAATTCCAAATTAGGCACGCTTGTTACCATTGCGGTTGCCGGCGTTGTGTATTTTGTAAGTGTGTTTGCGCTAAAAGTATTTGACAAATCGGAATTGAAAATGCTGCCCGTCAAACAAAGATAAATTTTGGAGAAATCTACTTATGATTACTGTTGTAGGTATGGGCAGAAAATACGGTGATTTGACATTGGACGCCTTGGACGCAATCAAACGCGCCGACGTCGTTGTGGCAAAATCCCGCGATACTCACATAGGGGCAACGCTCGAACAATTGGGCGTTGCTTTTCAATGCTGTGACGATTTGTACCAAACGTCGGAAGATTTCGACGGCTTGGATTGTGCAATAGTAAACCGCCTTTCTGCGCTTGCAAAGGACAAGTCGGTAGCATTTTGCGTATACGGCAGCGGAAGCGACGACTCGACGACACAGGCGCTTGTCGGCAGCGGCATCGGGTTTGACGTAGTAAGCGGCGTATCCGTTGCGGAAAGCGTCCTTGCCAAGGCATACGACGACGGAGTAAAAATATACGGAGCCTATGCGTATGCAAACGCGGTATATACAACATCCGACAGCGTGGTCGTCTGCGGAATAGACGACGCGTATTTGGCAGGCGAAGTCAAGTTGAAACTGCTGCAAAATTTCGATGCGGACGCTTCTGCTTTGTATTTTGACGGGAAGAAGGTCTGTACAATTACCGTCGAACAACTTGACAGACAAAAGTTTTCATACGACGCGTGCGTATATATCAGACGCGCGCCGCTCGGCGGACGAAGCGTATACGACTACGCCGACGCGGTGGAACTGCTAAGGGTTTTGCGCGGCAGGAACGGCTGTCCTTGGGATAGGGAACAAACGCACGAAACACTCAAAAGAAACGCCGTGGAAGAATCATACGAATTGGCAAACGCTATCGAAAGCGGCGACATAAACAATATGGTGGAGGAAACGGGCGACGTACTTTTGCAGGTGCTGTTTCACAACGGTATAGGCGTGGACGAAGGCGAGTGGGAGACAAACGATGTGTATTCGGCGTTATGCAACAAACTTATTTTGCGGCATCCGCACGTTTTCGGCGACAAAACCGCAACGGACGGAAAGACCGCCCTCGCCAATTGGGACGCGGTTAAGCAAAAGGAACACAAAATTGCCGACCTTACCGCAAATTTGTACGATATACCCAAGTCGTTTACGGCGCTTATGCGCAGTCAAAAGGCGCAGAGCCGCGCGGCAAAGGGCGGTTACGACTTTGCCGATATAAAGTCGGCTTCGGCAAAAGTTGCCGAAGAAGTAGCGGAATTGCTTTCGGCAACAGGTGATTCCGAAATAGAAAAGGAAGCGGGCGATTTGCTTTTTGCCGCAGTCAATGTAGTAAGACTGTTGGGAGCGGATGCCGAAACTGCGCTTAACGGCAGTTGCAACAAGTTTGTTGCCCGCGTGGTAGAGTGCGAACGTCATCTCAAAAACGACGGCAAGACTCTCAAAGATTTAACTTCCGACCAATTTGACGCATTGTGGGAAAAGGTAAAAGCAAATGAAGCGCAATAGCGACATACGCTCTTTGTTTTGCAATACAAATGTTGCTCTTGCGCCTATGGCAGGGTACACCGACACGGCGTTTCGCGCAATTTGCCGAGAATACGGCGTTAGGTATACCGTCACCGAAATGGTCAGCGCCAAAGCCTTGGTAATGGGCAATGCCAATACGGAAACGCTGTTGCAAATTGCCGAGGGCGACGAACCGTGCGTCGTGCAGATTTTCGGACACGAACCGCAGGTAATGACGGAAAGTTTGTCGCATACCGCACTGCAAAAATACAAAGCGGTAGATATAAATATGGGCTGTCCCGTCAAAAAAATAGTGCAAAACGGCGACGGAAGCGCACTGGCGGAAAATCCCCAATTGGCACGCGATATTATTTCCGCTATGAGCAAAGCCACCGACAAATTTGTCACGGTCAAGATGCGTTTGGGTGTAAATGACAAAAGCGGCGCGGCGGATTTTGCGCGTATGTGCGAGGACGCGGGCGCGCAGTTACTTACGGTACATTTGCGTACGCGCAACCAAATGTATTCCGGTACTGCCGATTACGGCGCGTTGAAAGATATAGTCAATGCCGTCAATATACCAGTCGTTGCAAACGGTGACGTCACCGACCGCCAATGTTATCTCAGACTGCTTGACGAAGGCGCATTTGCCGTTGCGGTGGGCAGAGGAGCGCTGGGACGGCCGTACATTTTTGCCCAATTGCAAGGAAAGCCTTACACATTCGATTTGCTTCAAACTCTCAAACGTCACATAGACAAAATACTTACATACAAATCCGAACGCGTAGCGGCAAACGAAATAAAAAAACATATCGCCTACTATCTCAAAGGATTACGCGGAGCCAAACAGACGCTTGTAGAAGTCAACGCCGCAAGTACGCTCCAAAGCCAACTTGACGCGGTATGCAGATTTACGGAGAATTTAAAATGATAAATATTGTTCTTGTAGAACCGGAAATACCTTCCAATACGGGTAACATCGTGCGTACCTGCGTGGCCACGGGCAGCAGATTGCACTTGGTAAGACCTCTTGGATTTTCAACCGATGACAAAATGCTTAAACGCGCGGGATTGGATTATTGGTACGATGCGGATATCCGTTACTACGACAGTTTCGAGCAATTGCGGGAGGCAAACCCCGACGGACAGTTTTACTACTTTACAACCAAAGGACAACAACTGTATTCCGACGTGCATTACGCCGACGGCTGCTTCTTAGTGTTCGGCAAGGAAACAAAAGGCTTGCCCGAACAACTTCTCAAAGACAATTATTCCAACGCCGTACGAGTGCCTATGATAGGAAATACGCGTTCTCTCAATTTGTCCAACACAGTTGCGCTTGCGGTGTACGAAGCGCTTAGGCAGGGCGGATTTGAAGGGATGAACTTCCAAGGGCATTTGACGCAGTTTGACGATTGACATAATTAAGTTTTATTGCAAATTCGATAATCAAATTTGTTTGGAGAAACACGCTGCAAATAGTTTACAATTTAAGTTGTTCTATGTATAATGACTGAAAGATAAACATTTAGTAGGAGTTAGAATGAAAAAATTCTTTGTAATAATTTTGGTTGTTATTTTATTATTATCTCTCTCTGCGTGTGCTGAAAAAAAAACGACAATTGAACGGCAAACTTTTCAAAACGAAGTTCATTGGGAATTAGCGGCAGAGCGCCAAGAGCAAATCATATTAAAGGAAATAGAATATACAAACACATATTATCGCGCAAAAATAAGCGGTAATCTGTTTTATAATGCTGATAATAATCCGAATTTATATCAAATACCTGAACAAGAAGTGGAATTTCGCCAAGAACAAGGTGCAATATGGTCGTCAATCATATCAGTAGAAAAACTCGGAGTAATTACTATATATGCTCACCGCTTGGGTGAAGAATATATTCCATCAGATCAAGAGTGCCAATTCGACAATTTTGTTATGACAACGGACGGATATAAATCTTATAAGCATATCAATTTCCTGTTTTACTCTAATCAAATGTATCTGCTTTTTGATACTGTGTAGAAAATTTCATATTAGAAAGAATTCTACAAATTACAATTTATTTGAGTATTTACCCAATGTTTCGAGTAATTACAAAAAGCGAAGATTTATAAAATTCTTCGCTTTTTGTAATTCATATGGGAAGTGCAATTTGTATCGAGGGGCGGCAGCAAGCAGATGAGTTTGCTTGAACAACTATATTTATATAATTTGCAATATTTATATTCGATATTGCAAATTATTCCGTTCCGCCGTCGTCCGACGGTTTTTCTTTGTTGCGTTTGCGCGCCGCCAAATATTCCGGCAGAACTTCTTCTATAATTACCGCAGCAACTACAATAAGTCCGCCCACCGATATATACCAAGTGAAGTTCTCTCTACCGAAGGCAATCGAAATGACTGCGCCCACAACGCTTTCCGCAGACAGTATCAGCGACGTTTCGGATGGGGAAATGGTTTTTTGCGCAAAGGTCTGCGCGGCGTAGGCAAACGCCGTACCGCACAGCGTCATAAATATCAACGGAAGCACAAGTTGTACGGGGTCTGTTTCCGCAAAGTTGACCGATTTAAGGTCGAAAATCAAAAAGTACGCCGCAAACAATACTCCCGCAACAAGCAGTTGCATAAACGTCAACGACATAGCGTCGGCTTTTTTTAGCGCGCTGTCGGACAGTACAATTTGCAATGCAAAGAAAACCGAGCCTGCAACAGTCAGCAAATTTCCCAACCATTGCGATTGCGCTTCTGGGTCGGGTTGTTTGTCAAAGGCATTGCCGAAATTCAATATTACGTAACCGATAAGCGCAAGTATCACTCCGCAAAATACTATTGCGGGCGGACGCTTTTTGGAAGCAATCCAATGAATAAACGGTACAAACAACACGTAAGCCGCCGTAAAAAATCCGTTATTGGCGGGCGTGGTGTATTTGAGCCCCGTAAGTTGTAACAAAAACCCGCCGAAAAGAAATATTCCGCCTATTGTCCCGTACAAGGCTATTTGTTTGTTGATTTTTATTTTTTTGCAGAACACCGTACCGATAATAACGGTTGCGCCGACAAATCTTACGCAGTTGATAAAGGACGGCGTTGCACCGACGGAAAGCGCAATGTCGTTGAGCAGAAATCCCGCACCCCAAAACAGCGTCGTCAGTATAAGCGCGACAAGCGCAAACGTATGATTTCTTTTGCAAGAATCCATAAGAACACACTCTCCCGTAAAGTCGTAAAAAAAACGACACAACTAATATTAGTCTGTCGTTGTAAATACCGAAAGCGAATGGACAAGGGATTGCTCCCACATTTCTTTCGTCGTATTCTATTTTATATTATTATATGCAAATTTCCGAGTTTTGTCAAGGATATTACAAATCAGTTTTTAATCGGTGTTTTTTCAACGCGGATACAATGGGGTTGCCGTCTGTTTGATTTCAGTGAATTTCTGCAATTGCCGGTCATAGGTGTACCTTCTTAAAAAGAAATGGGCTTGTTTCAACAAACCTATTGTAAATTTGCAGTGCGGTTTGGTAAAAGGATTTTTATTCGGTGTACGGCAGACCGTTCGTTGCAGATAGTTTCGATACGGGTTGATTTGCGTTGAATGCAAGTAAGCGTCGCTTGTCATAACTTTATTTGCTGCCGTTATAAATTTTGTAAATGGTATTTTGCTTGACAATGCGGTATCAAAAAGATTAAAATATTATTGCATAAATTTGGCAAAAAATACGCTGCTTGGCGTATTACCTTTTGGACAAAGGTACGTACAGTCTGTTTTACCGATACATATGGATTTCAAAGATTTTATTATTCCGATAGTGCAAATGCTTGCAGGTTTGGGCGCATTTTTGATAGGCGTCAAGATTATGTCCGACAGCATGACCAAACTTGCCAATGCAGGGCTCAAAAAGATGTTCCAGCATATCGATAACAAATCTCTTTTGGGAGTGGGAATAGGCGTCGGTGCAACCGCCATCATACAAAGTTCCGCAGTAACGACGGTTATGGTAGTTGGTTTTGTAAATGCCGGCGTAATGTCGCTGTTTCAGGCGACTACGGTAATAATGGGCGCCAATATCGGCACAACGGTAACCGCTCAACTTGCCGCGCTTAACGGATTTGATTTTATGCAGTATGTAGTGCTGCTGGCGTTTGTCGGGTTTTTGGTAATGTCAATAGCCAAGAAGGAGCGCACCAAGACAATCGGCTTTATGATTGCAGGTCTCGGACTTATATTTTTGGCGTTGGAATTTATGTCGTCGGCAATGTCGCCCTTTACGGACGCGTCAACGCCCGTCGGCGCGGCGGTGCAGGAGTTTCTTCACAAACTGTCAAACCCGTTTTTGCTGCTGTTTATCGGCATAGTATTGACGTTTGTTATGCAGTCCAGTTCCGCGCTTACAACGATAATAATAACTATGGCTTCATCGGGACTTATTATAGGCGGCACTCCGGAGGCGGTGGGCAACGGAGCGTTGTTTGTCATACTCGGTTCCAACATAGGCACTTGTTTTACTACCATGCTTGCTTCCGCAAATGCGTCGGCAAATGCCAAGCGCGCGGCGTTTATACACTTTTTGTTCAACTTTGCGGGTTCGGCGGTGTTCTTTGTAATACTTGTAATCTGGCGCGGATTTATGGATGACACTTTTGTCAAACTGTTCTCCGACTGCGGCACGCAACTTGCTATGTTTCATACGTTGTTCAACGTACTTTGCACGGCGCTGTTTTTGCCGCTTGCCAAGTTGTTTGTCAAGTTTGCCGAGTTGGTTATACCCGACAAAAAGAAAGACGTTCACGAAACAATGTACATAGACGACAGATTTTTGCCTACTCCGTCAATAGCGATAGCGCAGGCGGTAAAGGAAGTAAAGCATTTCGGCGACTTTACAATGCAGACGTGCGACGTAGCAATACAGGGACTGCTTGACAAAAGCGAAGAAGCGGAAAAAACCGTCTTGGAACGCTTGGCGCAGTCCGCCGAAATCAACAAAAAGATTACCGGCTACCTTGTAAACATTTCGGCGCATTCGTCGGGGGTAAAAAACGAAGACGATTTGTCGCGTCTTTATTACGTATTGGGCGACATATTGCGTGTGGGCGATTTGTCGCACAACATCACAAAGTATACCAAGAAACTCGCTTCGGGCGAAGTTACGTTTTCACAAGCAGGGTACGGCGAAATACGCGATTTGTATGGTAAAATACGGTTGCTTTACGATGAGTGTTTAAACTGCTTTGTAAACAAGGATTTCGACGCGCTTAAATCAATCGAAAAACACGAGGACGAGATAGATGCAATCAAGCGGTCGGTTGTAAACAACCACATAGAACGGCTCAACAAAGGCGAGTGCGACCCTGCAAGCAACGGCGTATTTATCAACCTTGCGGGCAACTTGGAGCGTATGGCAGACCACTTGACGTTTATTGCGGAGAGTATCACGCGCAAGACGGAGGAAATCCCTGCAATAAATTAACCGTTTGAGACGGTCGCAGACTGTCGCAAATGTTGCAAAATGCCCAAAGTTGTAGGTCGCAAATTTCGGTAACGCAAGGCAAAGTAACGGATATATTAGTAAGTCGCGGTAAAAGTTATTTTACGCAATAACGCGCAATGCTGTCGGTTGCAATCAAACAGGTTTCGGAAATTTTTTCGATAACAATCGGAAAATCAGAATAAATAAAATTAAGAGGTAAAGAACAATGAACAAAATGAGTATCAAAGACGTAGACGTAAAAGGCAAAAGATGTCTTGTTCGCGTAGACTTCAACGTACCGATGAAAGACGGAGTAATTACCGACGAAAACCGTATCAACGGCGCGCTGCCCACGATAAAGTATCTTATGGAACACGGAGCAAAGGTGGTGCTATGCTCGCACCTCGGTAAACCTCACAATATCTTTACCCAAGGTTTCAAACTCAACAAAAAGGAAAAGAAGGCGGTAGAGGCGCTTCCTGCCGAACAGCAAGCGGCGGCAAAGGCAGAATACATTGAAAAGGCTCTCAAAAACGACGGCAAAAAATTCAGTTTAAAACCCGTCGCAGACCGTTTGAACCAACTTTTGGACGGCAAAGTAACATTTGCAACCGACATTGTAGGCGACGATGCCAAAGCAAAGGTTGCCGCGCTCAAAGAGGGCGAATGCGTGCTTTTGGAAAACACCCGTTTCGATGCAGGTGAAGAAGGCAGAGACGAGGAATTTTGCAAAAAACTTGCCGCTTATGCGGATATTTACGTAAACGACGCTTTCGGAACGGCTCACCGTTCGCACGCTTCCACTGCCGCGATTGTGGAATACGGCTTTGTCAAGACGGCAGTATGCGGATTTTTGATTGAAAAAGAACTTTCGGTTATGGCAAACGCATTGGAAAACCCCGTACGTCCCTTTGTAGCGGTATTGGGCGGAGCAAAGGTCGCAGACAAACTCAATGTAATTTCCAACCTGCTTGAAAAGTGCGATTCGCTTGTAATCGGCGGCGGAATGGCTTATACCTTCCTCAAAGCGCAGGGATACGAAATAGGCAAGTCGCTCTTGGACGAAGAAAAATTGGATTACTGCAAACAAATGCTTGAAAAGGCGGAGAAAAACGGCAAAAAGATTTATCTTCCCGTCGATTGCATTACAATTGCGGAATTCCCCAATCCTATCGATGCGCCCGTTGCAACGTCGGTTGTGGACATCGACAAAATGCCCGCCGACAGAGAAGGCGCCGATATCGGTCCCAAGACCTGCAAATTGTATGCCGATGTAATAAGCAAAGCCAAAACCGTAATTTGGAACGGACCTATGGGAATATTTGAAAACCCCGTATTGGCAGGCGGAACCAACGCAGTTGCCAAGGCTATGGCAGAGGCAAAGGATTGCACTACGATAATAGGCGGCGGCGACAGCGCGGCGGCGGTTGCTCAACTTGGGTATGCCGACAGAATGACTCACGTATCTACGGGCGGCGGAGCGTCTTTGGAATTGTTCGAAGGCAAAACTCTTCCCGGTATTGCCTGCCTAAACAACAAGTAGATAATACAAAGACGTAACTGTCTTGCGCTCAAACAAATTTCCGCGCGGCACGCACGAAGTGTGTCGCGCTTATGTCAAGGAGAATATATGAAAAACAAAATTATTGCAGGCAACTGGAAGATGAACAATGACCGCAAGCAAACCGAAAGTTTGATAACGTCGCTTATACCTCTTGTCAAAGACACCCAAAACACGGTTATTATTTGTACTCCGTACACCGATTTGTGCAAAGCCGTCAAGTTGACTGCCGGCACCAATATACACGTAGGAGCACAAAACTGTCACTGGAAGGAGAGCGGAGCGTTTACGGGAGAAATCGCGCCGTCTATGCTTACGGAAATAGGCGTGGAATATGTCGTAATAGGTCACAGCGAACGCCGTACTTACTTCGGCGAGACCGACGCAACGGTGCTTGCGCGCACCAAAGCGGCTCTGTCTGCCGGACTCAAACCGATTGTATGTATAGGCGAAACGCTTGCCGAGCGCGAAAGCGGCAATACGGAAAAGGTTTTGGGAAAACAAATAACACAAGGCTTTGCGGAAATTACAGATGAACAACTCAAAAATATAATCGTAGCCTACGAACCCGTATGGGCAATAGGCACGGGAGTGACTGCAACCAATGAGCAGGCAAACGACGCAATAGCATTTTGCAGAAGCGTATTTGCAAAGATGTTCGGTAAGCAAGCCGCAGAGGGATTGTACATACAGTACGGCGGCAGCATGAACGACAAAAATGCCGAGGCATTGCTTGCAATGCCGCAAATTGACGGCGGACTGATTGGCGGCGCAAGTTTGGTAGCGGAGAAGTTTGCCGCGGTAGTAAACGCGCACAAATAACATACGGGAAAGAATTTATGAAAAAAATTACTGCATTGATTATTATGGACGGTTACGGATTATCCGATGCCGCCAAAGGTAACGCAATAGGCGCGGAGTGTTCGCCGTACGTACATTATCTTATGACAAACTACCCATCCTGCAAATTGAAAGCAAGCGGTTTGGCGGTAGGTCTGCCCGAAGGACAAATGGGCAACAGCGAAGTGGGACACCTCAATATCGGAGCGGGGCGTGTAGTGTATCAAGAACTTACGCGCATTACAAAGTCGATTAAAGACGGCGACTTTTTTGAAAACGCAGCATTCTTGGACGCGTGCGACCATGCCAAAATGAACGGCGGC
This sequence comes from Corallococcus sp., assembly GCA_023663205.1. Lineage (GTDB taxonomy): Bacteria > Bacillota > Clostridia > Christensenellales > CAG-314 > RGIG5495. The sequence goes on from JAMPHX010000015.1 coordinate 12,795, forward strand.
AAGTTGCACCTTATGGGATTGTGCTCCGACGGCGGAGTGCACAGTCACTTGACGCATTTGTTTGCTTTGATAGAACTTGCCAAGAAGCAGGGACTAAGCGATGTGTACGTTCACTGCTATATGGACGGACGCGACGTATCGCCCACAAGCGGGGCGGGCTTTGTTTCCGCGCTTGCCGACAAAATGGCTCAACTCAACTTCGGCAAGATTGCCACCGTCTGCGGAAGGTATTACGCAATGGATAGGGATAACCGTTGGGACAGAGTGGAAAAGGCATACGATATGCTGACGCTCGGCAAAGGCGAAACTTGCGACGACCCTGTCGAAGCGTTGAACAAAAGTTACGCAAACGGCGTCACCGACGAATTTGTACTTCCCACGGTAGTTATCAAGGACGGCAAACCGGTTGCTACAATCGATAACGGCGACAGCGTAATATTTTTCAATTTCCGTCCCGATAGGGCAAGGGAACTTACACGCGCATATACGCAAAGCGGTTTTAACGGATTTTCGCTGCAAGGCAAACAGCGCAAAGTAACTTGGGTGTGTATGACCAAGTACGACGAATCGTTTACGGGCGTGCGTATCGCGTTCAAACCCGAAACCTTGCAAAACACGCTCGGTGAGTATCTTGCCTCTTGCGGAAAGACACAGTTGCGTATAGCCGAAACGGAAAAATACGCGCACGTGACGTTTTTCTTCAACGGCGGAGTGGAAAAGCCGAACGAAAACGAAAAGCGTATCTTGGTAGACAGTCCCAAAGTGGCAACCTACGATTTGCAGCCGGAAATGAGCGCGGCGGAAGTAACCGAGCGCGCCAAGGCGGAAATTCTCAAAGATAAATACGACGTAATGATTTTGAACTTTGCCAATTGCGACATGGTGGGACATACGGGAGTATTCGACGCTGCCAAGAAAGCCGTTTTGACGGTGGACGATTGCGTACGCGGCGTGGTTGAGTGCATTTTGCAACAGGGCGGCAGAGCGTTTGTAACAGCCGACCACGGCAACGCCGAAAAGATGATTGGCAATGACAGCAAACCGTTTACCGCGCATACGACCAACCTTGTACCGTTTATCATGGTAGACCCCAAGCGTTCTGCAATGCGGCTGAAAAACGGCGCGCTATGCGACATTGCCCCCACAATGCTCGATTCGATGGAAATGCCAATACCGCCCGAAATGACGGGTAAGTCGCTTATTTGTCAAAAGTGACGTAAGCGACGGCGCAAAACGCTTGTCAACATACGGTTTGTGTGGTACAATAACTTAGTTGAGTTGAAAAACTCTTTTTTAACTGCGGCTTTTGGCTTAAATTTTGCAAAATGTCGCATATTACAGCAAATTTACTCTTGTAGCGGAGTAACCGCAACGCGAGTTTATGGAGGACAAAATGTTAAACTTTCTGTCGTTTTTCGCTCCCGGTGACGAAGGAGCATATACGTACTTTATCGTAAAAATAGTTTTGGCTGCGCTTATGCTTGTTTGTGCAGGGTTTATTATTTTCGTCGTAATGAAACAATCGGGAAACAGCGACGGAATGGAGGCTATGACTGGTAGCAGCAAATCCGATAGCACGGATTCCTATTACAACAAAAATTCCGCTGAAAGAAAGGAAGCCAAACTCAAAACTTGGACGTATATTTGTGCAGGACTGCTTGCGCTTTGTGCAATTGCGTTTTTGATTTTGACAGCGGTAATCGGCTGATTAGGACTGTATAAGGCAAATGCGGCGACAGGATTATTCCCGTCGCTTTTTTTTGCGCTTGGGCGCCAAGCGGTGTAAATACATACAAAAACGGAAATAAAAATACTATGAAACTAAAAGACAAATTGGTGGATATTTTGAATAACAAACCCAATAATTTCTATTCGGAAAAGCAAATATATGCCTTGGCGGGCGCAACGTCCAAGTTTGAGCGCATAGCGGTAAAGGGCGCTTTGGAAGAACTTGCCGCAAGCGGCGGCATTGTAGCGGACAAACGCAACGGCAGATACAAAGCGCTTGGCTGCAAAGATATTATCAAAGGCGAGATTTCGGGCAATCAGCGCGGTTTTGCTTTTGTTTTGCGCGAGGACGGCAAAGAAGATTTGTTTGTTCCTCACAAAAAACTCAACGGCGCGTTTCACAAGGACATCGTGCTTGTAAGGCGTGTTCAGGGTACCGAGGACGAAGCAGAAGTGGTTGCGATTTTGCAGCGCGGTATGACGAGCATTGTAGGCGTCTATCAAAAGAAAAACGGCTCGCGCTTTGTCTGTCCCGACGACAAAAGGTTTTACAAAGACGTGTATATACCGCCCAAGAAGGACAAAAATGCCAAAAACGGACAACGCGTAGTTGTAAACGTAACGGTATATCCGCAAAGCGACTCGTTCAATCCCGAAGGAGAGATAACCCAAATTTTAGGCTACGCGGGCGAACACAACGCGGATATGCTTGCCGTGGCGTATTCTTACGGAATAAGCGACGTATTCCCAGAGCAAACGCTGAGGCGCGCGGATAAACTGCCCCAAACGGTTACGGAAAGCGATATCGATGGCAGGCGCGATTTGCGCCATAATCTTACGGTAACAATAGACGGCGAGGACGCCAAGGATTTGGACGATGCGGTTTCCTGCACGGCAAATGTCGACGGAACATATAATCTTGCAGTGCATATCGCCGACGTTTCGCATTACGTGCGTCCGTCCGACGACATAGACAAGGAAGCGTTTGCTCGCGGAACAAGCGTGTATTTGCCCGATATGGTGTTTCCCATGTTGCCTACAAAACTGTCCAACGGCATATGCTCGCTGTACGAAAACTGCGACAGACTTACGCTGTCGTGTCTTATGAAGGTTGACGGCAAAGGCAACGTGACGGATTTTGAAGTTATCAAAAGCGTAATTAACAGCAATCACCGCATGACATACGACCAAGTTCAAAGCATATTCGACGGGGACGACGGTATGCAAAGCCGTTTTTCGGATGTGTCGGCAATGCTGTTTGCAATGCAATCTCTTGCGGAAATTTTGATAGATAAGCGTGAAAAGCGCGGCAACGTGGATTTCAAAGGCAGCGAAGTCAAGTTTCTAAGCGACGAGATGGGACGCGTCGTAGACATAGTGCCTTATCAAAGGAAGTTTTCTCACAGACTGATTGAAGAATTTATGATTCTTGCCAACGAAACCGTCGCGCGATACGCTTCCGATTGCGAAGTTCCGTTTGTGTACCGTATTCACGAAAAGCCCGAGCAAGAAAAACTTGCGGCGCTTGTGGAAATAATGTCGGGCGTAGGCATCAACCTAAACGAAACGCGCAACATTCACGCGCGTTCGCTTGCCGACGCGCTTGGTAAGGCGCGCAATACGCCGTACTTCAACCTTATCAACGACGTAATGCTGCGTACAATGCAAAAGGCGCGTTACAGCGCAGCAAACATCGGACACTTCGGGCTTGCAAGCGAGTGCTACTGTCACTTTACTTCGCCGATAAGACGCTATCCCGATTTGGTAGTGCACAGGGTACTAAAAACTCTTGTGGAGGGCAAGATGACGGAAAAGGCAATTTGCGCTTACGAAGAAATGTGCAATACGGCAAGCGTGCAGTCGAGCAAACGCGAAAAGATAGCCGACGAAGCGGAACGCAAAGCCGACGACGTCAAGAAGTGTCAATACGCTGCAACGCTTATAGGCAAAGAGTTTGACGGAATAATATCGGGCGTTATTGAAAGCGGCATTTTTGTGGAACTGGAAAGCACGGTGGAGGGATTTGTGGATATCGGCAAACTTTCCAACGGAACGCTTACCTTCGATAAAGCAAAATTCCGACTTTTCGGAGAGGGCATTTGTTACGGTTTGGGCGATTGCGTCAAGGTCGTTATCGACAGCGTAAACCAATCTGCCTGCAAAATAGATATGTCGCTTGCATCGGGCAAATCTGCGGTTGACAAAACACGCGCAAAACGTATAATAAAGCAGTAGGGAATATATGATTAAATTGATAGCAACAAACAAAAAGGCATTTCACGATTACTTTGTAACGGAAACTTTGGAATGCGGAATAAATCTTATCGGGTGCGAGGTAAAGTCCATTCGCCAAGGCGAAGTCAACCTTGCTGATTCCTATTGCGAAATAACCGACGGACAACTTATTTTGCGGAATATGTATATCAAAAGTTACGACAAAGGCAGTTTCAGCAATGCGGCAAGTCGGCGCGACAGGCGGCTTTTGGCTGCCAAAAGGGAAATTATGCGTATGCTCGGCAAAGTTAAGGAAAAGGGTTATACGGTAGTGCCTTTGAAAATATATTTCAAAGACAGCCTTGTAAAGTTGGAAATCGCGCTTGTCAAAGGCAAGAAACTGTACGACAAACGCGATAGCATTGCTGTGCGCGATATCAACAGAGATACTGCGCGCGCAATAAGGGAGTATACCAAATGAGTCAAACGGATTTTTCACGCATAGCGGTAATAGGTTCTCCGGGCAGCGGCAAAACTACCTTTTCCGAAAAACTTTCAAAGGTGCTGGGTAAACGCGTCACACATCTTGACAAATTGCTGTGGGAGAGCAATTGGGTGATGATGCCGTTTGAAAAGCGCAAGGAAATCCACGATATGCTTATCGGCGGAGAGGAGTGGCTTATTGACGGAATGTGGCGCAGTCACCTTGCCGATAGGTTGGAAAGAGCCACAACGGTAATATTTTTGGATTATCCCACATCGGTGTGTATGCGCAGGGCGGCGCGCCGACATTTCAAAAACCGCGGAAAACAACGTCCCGACATTGCCGAAGGCTGTTTGGAACGCAGCGACCGCGACTTTACCGAGTATATACGCAATTTCAGACGCGACGTAAGACCGTTTGTGTTGGACCGCATTTTGCGTCTGCCCAAAAGCGTCACCGTCGTTACGTTTGCAAATCCGCGCGAAGCCAAAAAGTATCTTGAAAGCGTCAAACGCGAAATTGTTTCCAAGTAACAAATGCGGGCAATGGCATATGTGTAACTAAACATATGCAAAAACCAACGTGTCTTTACAACCGTATCGAAATATGCAATAAGTATCATATGTATAAGTAATTGTTTCAATTGCATTGTTCAAAAGCGCATTGTGAAGCGTAAGTTTTGACGTCAATAGATAAGTTTCAAAACCGTTGCAAAAAACTTATATTATTTCTTTGACTTTTGATTTCAAATTTGATATACTTTTTAAGCGCGGAAAATGTATGCGCATTTGCGTATCTCGGTCGGCGCACTTAATATATGCCGGTGTGGCTCAGTCGGCGCGACGCGTAAAGCAAATTGCATAGTATGCAATTTGTAGCCAAAGCGGTCAAGGGCTAAGCCCGCAGACGGGGAGAGCCTTGGGCTCTACCGACGGTAAAACAAAAAACTTAATATATGCTGGTGTGGCTCAGTCGGTAGAGCAATTGATTCGTAATCAATAGGCCGGAGGTTCGAATCCTCTCACCAGCACCAAGACATCTCGGCAGAGATGTCTTTTGTTTTTACAATTGAACAATTGAGGTGAATACAAATGAAAGTAACACGTAAACAGCGTAACAGCAAAATGTGCATTATATGCGGTTTGGATAACGAATACGGCGTAAATGCGCCGTTTTACAGTATGGAAGACGGCAGCGTAATGACGGTTTTCAGTTACAAAGAGCGTCACCAAAGTTACCCTTTGCGCGTACACGGCGGAATGATAACGGCAATGCTTGACGAATTGGGGCTCAGGGCATTGTGGGCAAAAGAGGGTACGGAACTGACATACGGAGTAACGGTATCGCTTGAAACCAAGTACCGCAAACCCGTTCCGTACAATCAAAATTTAATCGGCAAAGGCATAATCGTAAAGGATAGCGGCAGTTTTCTTACAACCGATTGCTTTTTGTACGACGAAAGCGGCAATATGCTTGCAAGCGCAACGGCAAAGTATATCAAGTTGCCTGTCGACAAAATTGCCGAAAATGTTTCCGCTCACGAAGAAATGTGTTATTTGATAGACGACGGCGTTAAGGAAATAAACTTTATCGGGTAAAAAGATATACGGTATACAGTTCGGTATTGCAAAAAAGCGGCGGTTTGTGAGATGAATCACTCAGCGCCGCTTTTTATTGCACAAAACAATTGCCGCAAAGCAAAAATCGGGAGATATTGTTTTGTTATATGTGACGGCAATTTTGTCGGGACGTTTATCACTTGACAATACAGATATATAGTGATAAAATTTTCCAAAAACAACACATTTGAAAAATATATATAGTAAAAAACATTTTTGTTTGTTTACTTATTATGGCAATACGATATCCGTACATGGTATTTGAAAGGCATGTTCAGTGTATACAAAATGCTTTTTAGCGCGGATACTTGCCCAAAATCCAATATACCGATGCGGGAAAATTTAAAATGTATCAACCTAAAATTCTTGTAACATATATAGAGTCGGGTTTCGGACACATAATGTCGGCGCAGTCCATTTCCGAAAGTCTCAAACAAAAGTACGCAGGCAAACTGGATATCGTCGAAGCGGAAATAATGCGCGACGACGAAAACCAAACGCTTATCAAATTTGAAAAGTTTTTGACTAACCAAACCAAAGCCACCAACAAATTGTGGCACTACGGCGATTTGATGTTTGCCTTTCTGAACCTCGGCAAAAGTTATTTTATGAAACTCGTTCACCATACGCTTTTCAAAAAGGCTGTGGATAGCGTCGTCGAGGCATTTGCATTGCGTAAGCCCGATGTAATAATCAGTACGCACTATTTCATTACGTTTGCGGCAATAGAGTACAAGCGCAGGTGCGCGCCGGAGACAGTTGTCGTAACGTACAATCCCGACAACAACGTACACGTATGGTGGGATAACCGTAGCGACGTGTTTATCACCAACAATAGCAAAGCAAGTACCGAAGCAATAAGAAAGCGCAAATTCGATTACACCACGGTAAAGCAAGTGTATTTTACCGCGCGCGAAGCGGTGCAACACGCCAATTTGACAAAGCGGGAGTATCGCGAAATATACGGTATACCGCAAGATAAATTTTGCATAATGATTGCCGACGGCGGTTATGCCGGAGGCAAGGCTCTAAGTTATTGCAAGCATATGATAAAGACAAAAAAGCCCCTTACGGTAGTTCTGCTTGCCGGCAAAAACGAAAAGGCGTACAACAAATTTGCGCTGTTGGCAAAAACAACCGCGCCCAACGTAACGCTTATCGTGGAGCGTTTTACGGAAAAAGTTTACGAACTTTACGCCGCCTGCGATATGCTTATAACCAAGGCGGGACCCAATACCATCATGGACAGCCTTTATGTAGGCACGCCGATAATGATAGATAAGTGTCCTCACCCTATCGAGCGTGCGTCCTACCGTTTGTTTGTCAAAAGCATGGGCTGCGGAGCGGGCGCGTTTAACAAACGCCGCGCGCGCAAATTGATAGAGTCGTATATAGATAATCCGTCGCTGCTTGACGAATTTAAAAATAACATCTCGGCAAATATAGACAAAAGCAAAAACGGCGCCGACCAAATCGCCGATATCGTATATCAAAAAGTGGCAGACAAAATTGAAGAATAAGCAATACGTTTACGACAAATTGAATTCCTCTCTCGAAAAGAAAGGACTGTTTGATGTCGATTATTTGCCCGAAGGCAAAGATTACATAACGCCCGACGGCAACTATAAATTCGAGCGCCGAAACGTCTTTCACCGTATGGCAAACGGCGTATGCAGATGTACTACGCTTTTGTTCGGCGGTGCGCTTACAAAAATCCGCTTTGGCGCAAAGGTGTGCGGACGCAATAATCTCAAAAGTTTGAAGGGAAGCGGAGCAATTGCCGTCTGCAACCACATAGACGTTTTGGACACATTGCTTGTCAAACGTGCAGTAGGACATTTTAGAAGTTATCATATGGGACGAGTGGAAAATAACCGCAAAGGTTTTGTGGGGTTTATCGTGCGCCACGGAGGGTTTATTCCCATTGGGGGGGGTGGCAGTTACCAAGCGCAAAAGAATATGCGTAAGTATTGCGGCAAATTGCTGCAAAACGGCAAGATAATTTCGTTTTACCCCGAGCAGGCGCTGTGGGTCGGTTACGAAAAACCC
>JAMPHX010000016.1 GCA_023663205.1 Corallococcus sp.
ATAATATATCGGTATATCGGACAGAACAAGCAGAATACTTGTTTAAGTAATCTACGTGCTCTATATCGATTGCGTTGCGCTTTGCATTGAAAAAACTTGCCGACATATACTTTTGCGAACGCATATCGTTTTTGCCGCACCGTATGCAATTTTGTTGCGGAATACGTTTTGCCGTGCTAAAATGTAATAATATCTGCGCAACAGATGTGTATTGCGCAATTTAAGGAGAGTAAGATGGACGGTAAGACGGTTTACCGTGAGGAATACAGCGCAATGGCTGTCGTATTGTGCGGCAACGAAATTTTGACAACGGTTGAAGATATATTCGGCAATCTTGCGTTGTCGCTTCCCAAAGGGCACGTAGAGTCGGGTGAAACGGCAATGCAAACCGCAGTCAGGGAGTGTCGGGAGGAAACGGGAATAATCGTAACTCCGTCGGACGTCGTTTATGAGGCGGAAGGGTTTTCCTATGAATTTACAAACAAAATAAGCGGCGTGCAGGTACGCAAGACAATTTATCCCGTTGTGTTTGTTTTGGACAAAAAGCAAATCCCGCAAATAAGCGAAAGCCGCGTAAAAAGCGTAAGTTATATGGACATAGACGAATTTGCGGCAAAGTGTTCGTACGACAATGTAAGACAGGTAGTGTGTCAAGTCAAATCTCACGTTTTTACAACCAATCAAAACGCAAAGCAATGAACGGCAAGGACAAACTACTGCTGATAGACGGTCACAATCTGCTGTTCAAGATGTTTTTCGGTATGCCGACGCGTATAGTCAACGCAAGCGGCAAGGCAATAGGCTGTGTCGTCGGATATGTCGGAGCCCTGCGCAAAATAATGTCGCTTGTCAATCCCACGCACGTTGCGGTAGTGTTTGACGGAGAGCGCGGGTCGAAAAGAAGGGATGTATATGCGGATTACAAGGCAAACAGAACCGATTACGGCGTTGTCCCGCAAGAGGATAACCCGTTTGTTCAATTGCCCTTTGTATACAAGGCGCTTGAATATATGAACGTCAAGTATTGCGAAACGCAGTTTTGCGAAGCCGATGACGTAATAGACGGCTGCGTAAAACAATTCGGAGACAGAGCGCAAATAGTAATATGTTCTTTTGACAGCGATTATTTTCAACTTGTAGGCGAGGGTGTTTCGGTGCTTAGATACCGCGGAAAGTGTTCTACCGTGTGCGACGCGGAGTTTGTCAAGGAAAAGTTCGGCGTTGAACCTCGGCATTACGCACTGTTCAAGTCGCTTGTCGGCGACGCTTCGGATAATATAGACGGAGTATGCGGCATAGGAGTAAAGACCGCCGCCAAATTGGTAAACCGATATCGTACGGCGGAAAACCTGCTTGCCTGTGCAGACAGCATAGAAAGCGAAAAACTGCGTCTAACCGTCCAAGGCAATGTCGAAAAGATAAAACGCAATATGTCGCTTATTTGTCTTGACGGACAAACCGCGCCGCCCTTTAGCTACGCAGATACGCGCTTTACGGAAAGCGGATACAAAACAATGGAAGTGATTGGCGCAATAGGATTGTAAATTTGCGCAATATCAATAAAAAACAGAGGAAATTACGTTATGGAAGAAAAGAACAAAAATACAAAAACAGAAAAAATTGTCACACAAGACGCATCTCAAATACTTGCAACGGAACAAATACCCCCCCCAGAAAATACGGCAGCGGAACCGAACTCTTTGAAGCAAGAGGAAATCCCTCACGCGCTTGAAGCCCAAGATACTGCGGCGATGGCTGTATTATCGGAAGATAATGTAACTTTTGCAACAGGCGGAGCAGACGCCGCCCAATTGCAAAGCGGAAAGACCAAGTTTTTGCAGTTTTTAAAGTTTACGGGGTTTTCTATATCCGCGGGAGTCATACAGTTTGTAACTACGGGCGCGCTATCCACTTGGACGAGTTTAATCCCCTATTGGATTGCGTATCTTATCGGTTTGGTTCTTTCGGTACTGTGGAACTTTACGTTTAACCGCAAGTTCACCTTCAAGGCGGCAAACAACGTACCCCTTGCAATGGGGCTTGTGGTTGTATATTATCTTGCGTTTACGCCTATTTCCACATTCGGCGCAGACGCCATTGTGGGCGCTTGGAAAAATGCAAGCGGCGAAGGTTGGAATGACGCTTACGAAATGGTAATTACCGCAGGTATGATGATACTCAACTTTGTTACGGAATTCTTCTGGGACAAATTTGTGGTGTTCAATGCCAAGGTGACTGACAAAATTTCGGCAATGTCCAAGAAAAAATAAATACGGATTTGCTGCGCGCTCGGGATTGCAAAACTCCGAGCGCGCGGTTTTTTACGCATGGGGACGCGATGCTGATTGTAGACAAGATTTGAAATTACAAAATTGAAATTCGAGGTTTTGAAAAATGCGAAAAATTCACGGTTACAAAAATGCAATTTCAAAGTTGAAAATTACAGAACTGTAAAAATCTTGTTTCCCGTCAGCATACGGGACGGCAAAACAAACCGCACGTAGCAACAACGCGGCAAATAACGTCTGCGCAGGTAATTGTCAAAAAAAATGTAATAAACCCATAAAAAATATCTGCAAAAAACTTGACTCCGTCCGCGCTTGCTCAAACAGTTGTTAAAACCGAATAAATTTGCTAAAATATATATAATAATTTGCGTCAAGCAACTGCCTTGACGGTAATAAGCCGCGCTGTTTGCGGCAATCGGGTGCAATATGAAAAAAACAAAAATCGGCGGTCAAGCCGTATTGGAAGGCGTAATGATGCGCGGAGCAACAAGCGAGGCTCTTGCCGTGCGCGACGAAAACGGGCATATACGTCTGGATACCAAACGTCTCAAAGCAAAAAAGCCTTGGTACAAAAAGGTGCCGTTTTTGCGTGGGATAGTCAACCTTGTAATATCTATGGTTGACGGAATGAAGATAATAAGCAAATCGGCGGAAGTAATGGTAGAGGACGAAATCGATTCGTCCGACGGCAAGGGTATGGGCGTTATGATGGGAATATCCGTGCTGGTAGGACTTTTGCTTGCCGCCGCGCTGTTTATATTTTTGCCTTCGCAACTTACCGCTTGGATTATGAAATGGTGCGGTATAGAAAACGTCAAGTGGGCGCGTTCGCTGCTGGAAGGCGGATTTAAGTTGTTGATACTTATTTTGTACATGGTGTCCGTCACGGCAATGAAGGAAATAAAACGCGTATTTATGTACCACGGCGCCGAACACAAAACCATTGCTTGCTACGAGCACGAACTTCCTCTTACGGTGGAAAACGTCAAAAAATGCAGCAGATACCATGACCGCTGCGGAACGAGTTTTATTGTATTTGTAGTGGTAATGTCCGTTTTGCTTATGTTTGCGGCGGAAGCAATATGCTATGCCGTAGGGTTTGAGCAGATAGGGGAAACGTGGGTGCGCACGCTCATTAAGATTGCAATGCTGCCGATAACGGCAGGTATCAGTTACGAATTGCTTATGCTGCTTGCATCTACAAATTTTATTCTGTTCCGTCCGCTCAAATGGTTCGGCAAACAGTTTCAGCGGCTGACAACGCGCGAACCGGACGAAAGTATGTGCGAGGTTGCAATTGCGGCATTTACAAAGGTTTTGGAAATGGACGCCGACCAATCGATAGAAGAAGTACACTTTCCCGCGCCCGTTCCGCTTTCCGAGTTTAAACACAAAGTTTTGCCGCTTTGCGATTTCGGCACAATGGAAAAGTGCGATTTGGATTGGATTTTGTGCAGCGTACTCAAAGTTCCGCGCAGCAAACTGCATGAGGACTTGTCTGTTCCCTTCGGCTGGCAGATAAAGGTAGAAAAAATGATTGAACGGTGCAATAACGGAGAACCGCTGCAATATGTTTTGGGCAATACGGAGTTTTACGGACGGCAGTTTGATGTAAACGCCGACGTGCTTATTCCCCGTCCGGAAACGGAATTGGTGTGCGAGCAGGCAGTAAAGGCGGCAACTTCCCAAAGCCGCGTGTTGGATTTGTGCTGCGGAAGCGGGGCAATAGGCATTACCGTCGCATTGGAAAAGCGCTGTGACGTTACGCTTTGCGATATTTCGGACAAAGCGCTTGCCGTAGCCGAAAAAAACGCCAAAAAACATAAAGCCAAAGCAAAATTCGTCAAAAGCGATATGTTCCAATCAATAAAAGGAAAATTTGACGTAATAGTCAGCAATCCTCCGTATGTGGAAACTGCCGTGATAGACAATCTCGATGCCAAAGTGCGCGATTACGAACCCAAACTTGCATTGGACGGCGGCGAGGACGGATTGAATTTTTACCGAGTAATAGCAAACAAAGCGCACGGTTTTTTGAAAAGCGGCGGCGCGTTGATATTGGAAATAGGCTACAATCAAGCGCAGGCGGTAACAGAGTTACTGGAAGGACGCTACGACGTAGAAGTCAAGAAAGACTACGGCGGCAACGACCGAATAATTTGCGCAAAACTCAAATAACGGAGATATTATGTTTGATAAATTGGAAAGTATAGTGCAAAGATACGAGTTTTTGACGGAAGAAATTAGCAAAAGCCAAGTAATTGCCGACAATAATCTGTGGAAGAAGTTGGTAAAGGAACACAGCGGGCTGCAACCCGTCGTGGAGTGTTACGAACAGTACAAGGCAACGGAAAAGAACCTTGCCGACAGTCTGGAAGCGGAAAAGACGGAAACGGACAAAGAAATGCTGGAAATGCTGCGCTCGGACATTGCGGAAGGAAAGGAAAAGATTGCGGATTTGACGGAAAAACTCAAAGTTTTGCTGCTGCCTGCCGACCCCAACGACGACAAAAACGTCATTGTGGAAATCCGCGCGGGAGCGGGCGGCGACGAAGCGGCATTGTTTGCCAACGAAATACGCCGTATGTACTATATGTTTGCCGAAAAAAACCACTGGAAGATAGACGAAATCGACGTCAACGAAAGCGAACTCGGCGGATTGAAGGAGGCGGCGTTTACGGTAGTGGGCAACGGAGCGTACAGCAAGTTTAAGTTTGAAAGCGGCGTTCACCGCGTACAACGCGTGCCCGATACCGAGTCACAGGGGCGCATACACACTTCCACAATTACCGTTGCCGTACTTCCCGAGGCGCAGGACGTAGACGTGGAAATAAACGAAAAAGATATCAAAATCGATACCTACCGCAGCAGCGGCGCGGGCGGACAGCACGTCAACAAGACGGAAAGCGCAATACGTATGACTCATTTGCCCACCGGCATAGTTGTAAATTGCCAAGACGAACGCAGTCAGATAAAAAACCGCGAAAAGGCGCTCAACATATTGAAAAGCAAATTGTACGACTATTATCAAACGCAAGCCGATAAGGAATACGCCGAACGCAGAAAAAATCAAGTGGGCACGGGAGACAGAAGCGAGCGTATACGCACCTACAACTTTCCGCAGGGACGCGTTACCGACCATCGCATAGGATTGACTCTGTACAGTATAGAAAACTTTATGAACGGCGACATAGGACAAATGGTGGAAGCATTGAGACTTGCCGACCAAACGGCAAAGTTGCAAAAGGACGAAATAAATTGAAAAACTTGACAAAAGGTATTGTAATTTTTTTCGATTTAATATAGAATATATTTAACAAGCGGCAATGACGCTAAATAACATGGGGGTATGGTCAGTTGATACAAATTATTTACGGCGAAAAGGGCACGGGCAAAACAAAACAGATTGTCGACAGCGCAAACAACAGCGTTGCATCGGCAAAAGGAACGATTGTTTATGTCGATAAAGACAGCAACCGTATGCACGACCTTGACAGAAACATTCGTCTTGTAGACGCGGTGCATTACGGAATAGCGGGGCAAAAATGCCTTGTTGCGTTTATCAAAGGTATGTTGGCAACCAACTTCGACATAGAAAAAATTTACATTGACGGTATCGCCAAGATTGTAAACTCCGACCTTTCCGAAATGGAAACGGTATTTGAAGGTATCGAAAGCATAGGTGAGGAATTCAAAGTAAGTTTTGTTATTACGGCAAGTTGCGCCAAGGAAAACCTGCCTCCGTTTGTTTCCAAATACATAGCGTAACAATATTTTGATATTTTAATCAAATGCGGAAATTCCGCAAAATTACTTTTGACTGCAAATTTGTAAGCGGCGTTTGTGCAATGTTTGTTTTCGGAGCAATTTCGCTTGCAATGCAAAGTAACCGTGCAAGCAACCGTTAGGTTTGTTCGATGCGCAAACGACTTTTAATGATGTTGCGGCACAATACAGACTATTTACGCAAGACCGATTATTTTCGGTTTTGCGTTTTTTATTTACAAGTTAAAAATAACCAAGTATACGGTTTGCGTTTTGTAAGTTTGGCGGAATATTTCGTACGGTTTTGACAACAATATATAGGGAGAGTTTTTATGAGAAAAACCATTGAAAAAGTGGCGTTAATTGCCTATATTTGCGTAACGTGCGTATTTGTACTTATAAGTTTGCTGTCGTTTTTCGGAATATTCGGCACGGAAGAATTGTTGACGTCGCCATTGGAAACGGTGATTGTAATTGTTCTTGCCGTCGTATATGCGGGGCTAACGGTTTATTTGGTTTATGCCAACTTTTCGCAGCGCAACGCGTTGAGATACGTAATGCTGTATTCCGACGCCGACAGCAGCGCAAGCGCGTCAATAAAGGTTGTCAAAAATATTGCGGCGGAAAACAGCCGACTGGTCGACGGAATACACATCAAAAAAATACGAGTATCTTCGGACGACAAATTGGGATTCAAATTGAAAATGTTTGTGGAAACGTCAACAGACAGCGTATACGCAAATTTGGATACATTGCGGTGTTTGTGCCGCGACAGTTACGCCAATGTGTTGGGTTTGCATTTTTCCGTCATAGATTTTCAGATAGACAAAATGACGGGCGTATACAAACCGGATATCGAAAAAGCGCGTTTGCAGGCAAAGGTAATGAGCGCGGACAGAAAATTTAACCGCGACTGTTACAACGAACCGGTTGCAGATGTTTCGGACGACGGTATTTCGGTTGAAATTGAAAAAAACGCTCCGACGGATGTTTCCGAGAAGAATACGCAAAACAAAGTTTTCTCCGAAGATAATAATGGCGGCACGATAGAAAACGACGCCGAACCGTCCGATTCGTCTCAAACCGACGACTGAATAGTCAACTTATCTTGGGCTTGCTTGCGCAAGCCCTGTTTTTTTGTGCTACGCGCATTAAGACAAAATCCAATACCTCGCAGTAATCTGATTGCAAATCTCCGTTTTCTGCTGCGGCGCACGTTGCACCTACTGACAAGTATCGCAAGCCGACTTCCTGCCGTTTTGTGCCTTTGTTTAAAATTTGTCCCATCCGAGCGCGGCGATTTCAAATTCCGATAGGATGTAATAAATACAGTTTTCCCTATGCATATTATTTTTTCAAGGCTGCCCCTTGCAGGCGTAACCGATATTCCCAACCCACGATACCGAACGGTTATTTATACAATATCGCGGAAACAGTATAAATCGGTGACAAAGAAATTGAAGTATGATATAATTTTCGAGCGATGCAAAGAGGTTTTGCAAGCGCCGAGTGCGCGCAATAAACAAAAAGCGTATAACGCGGCAATAAAATCGGAGGGTTTATGGAAATAACTGTTGTGTCGTTGATATGTCTGGTATATATGTTAGGCGTGGCGCTGTATGTCGCATTGAGGCTGTCTACGCGTAACAGAACCAAAAGATTGGCATATCTTCGCAATTTCAAAAAAGGCAACTTTGCGCTTATATATTTTGCAGCCATTCCTTTGTTCTATTTGGGACTTGCAAACAGCGGTATGACAAACCCCGTGTTTACGTTTCTCGAAGCCTTTGCCGATTCGGTAGAGCTTGTGGTATTGAAGTTCGATTACGACGCGGTGGAAAAGTTGGTCGCTGTCAACGTCTTTTATGCCGCGGCTGTATATTCGTGTTTGGTTTTGGTAGTTGTCAACGCCGTACTGTTTACCGTAACGCTGTTTGCTCAGAAGTTATCCAACAGACTGCGCGTCGCAAAAGCCGTTGCTTCGGATAAAGTATTTGTAATTGTCGGTTACGACGACAAAAACGGTCAAATATTGCAATCGGTTTTGCAAAAGGGCGAGCGCGTGCTTGTTCTTAACGCATTTTCAAGGCAGTTTGCCGACGAAATGTACATCGCCCGTGCGCCGTATGTAAACTTTGACGGACAAAACTTATCTGCCGCGCTTACCAAATTATTCGGGGACTTTTCCAACAATACGGTAAACGTGGTGCTGAATTGCGGCGACGAAACCAACTTGAAATATTGCAGTCAACTGTCGGAAGAAATTGTCAATCATACATACAGTCAACACAACTTCGACGAAAAGAGAGGTTTGTACGTTTACTCATTCGGCGAACCGCAAAACGCATCGGTATTTACACGTTACTGCGAAATCACCAAGGGCAGAATAAACCTTGTCAACAAGTACAGGCTTACTGCAATGGATTTCGTAAACAGGTATCCGCTTACACAATTTATGACGGAAAGTCATTTGGATTACGAAACGGCTTCGCTCAAACCCGATTTGGACGTAAACGTGGTGATGATTGGCTTTGGCAAAACAAACCAACAACTGTTTTTGACTTCCGTTTCAAACAATCAGTTCGGAGTGTTCGAGTCGGGCGGATATAAAGCAAAACCCGTCAACTACTACATATACGACAAAGCAGACGCCCGCAGCGACAAAAATCTCAACCACAATTACTTCCGCTTCGAGGAAGCGTTAAAAGATATACAAAACCACAAAGCGGATTATTTGGAAATACCTCCGAAACCTGCAAACGAATACTTTATCCGCAAAGATATCAACGATACGGAATTCTATTCGTCCGTCAGGGAAAAACTAATGCCGCAGGAAGGCAGACGCAGTTACAACTATGTAATAGTGGCTTTCGGTACGGATTTGCAAAACGTCGATTTGGGCGAAAAACTGTACGCCGAGTTGAAAGAATGGGGATTGCTGCAAGATACGCATTTGTTTGTCAAAATACGCGACCACGCGCTTGCAAGCGAGGTGGTGCAAAAAGAATTTGAGGAAACGGGTATATTCAGAGTATTCGGCGACGAAAGGCGGACGGTATACAATATTTCCGCCGTAGTGGACGAAAATGCGGAAAAGACCGCGCGCGAACGTCATATAAGTTACTGCGCGGAGTATCATCGCGATAAGGACGAATCGCAACTTGCGCAAACCGCGCGGGAAGAATGGTACGGACGCTTTACGCAAATACAGCGCGAATCCAATATATACGGCTGTTTGAGTCTGCGAATGAAATTGCAACTTATGGGCTTTGACTTTGCCGTGCGCGGTACTGCGCAAAGCGCTGAAAAACCGTTTTGGGACAAATACCTGCAAAACGACGAGATAGTTTACGGTGAAACTTCGGTGGGAGGCAGACGCGCGGTAGTTCACAAAAATTCCGATTTCGAGCGCAGGTCTCTGCGTAGAATTTTTGCCGAGCAGGAACATCTGCGTTGGAACGCGTTTTACATTTGCAACGGCGTTGTGCCCGCAACCAGAAAAGAAATTGCAAGTCCAAGCAAAGGCAAGCGTTTGGACATCCGCCGCCACGGCAATTTGACGACGTTTGAAGGACTCAAAGAGTATGCAAGGATTGTAGCGGAAACTGCCGGCAAAACCGAGGAGGAAACCGACGTAATACGTTACGACTACCAACTTATGGACGATGCGGCTTACTTCCTCGGCAAAGCAGGCTGCGTCATTACAAAAAAACATTTGTAATACGTAATCGATACGGCGTATCTTTGTCTGTACCGGTTTGGCAAAACTACCGCAGCGCGACAGTCAAGGCAACAGGCGGTAAGTTCGGTTCGGCGGTTGTGGGTAGACGGCGTTTGTACGTTCAACTTTGGGCAGACCGCTACGGTCAGCGTAGTTTTTGCGGCAACGGGTTATACTTTGCAGACAATCAACTTGACTACGGACATATCGGCAAATATCAAGCGTGAATAAATTTTAATACATAAGCAACTGAATTTTGTAATCTTTAAGAGCACATATATCTTATTTTACCTAGCGACGGCAGATGCCGCCGCTTTTGTATTGATGTTTTGAAATATGTTTAATATCGCCCAATCGTTAATAACGGTCGTTAGATGTCAGGACCTGTTTATGCGATAAAACATTGTTCATTTTCACTTTTGGCGTTCAACCTTAAACGTACCTTAAAGATGTTGTTTTGAGCGACTTTTTTATAGTTTAATTTATGTAAAATAAGTCATTTTGCGGGTCATTTTGTTGCCAATGATTTGGAATAGTGGTAAAATTAAATCAAAATTATATTGGGGTAAAATACTCGATTTTGATGTTTTTGCGCGATATTTCGGACAAATTCATTGAATTACGTCGAGAACGCTTGACGGCAAAGAAGTATCTGTTTATTTGTTGAAAGCGTTTTACGACAGAAAAGGTGTTATACGAGATGAAGAAAAGAAGCATTTTAAAAACTATGGCAATTGTTGCGCTTGCTGCAATAATGTGTTTTTCGACGGTATGTACCGCGTTTGCTCAAAGCGTAAGTACCGATGTAAAAGCGGCGGAAAGCAGCATGTCGTCCGCTGCGTTTGACCCTTACAAAGTCGTCAAAGATTTGCAAGCGGATTTTTCATCTGAAATCAACAAAGATTTGATAAAGAGAATAGACGATTACGAATTGAAAGGACAGGTAAATGTAATAATAACCTTCTCCGACGATTCGCTTGTTTCCGCATACAATGCAAAATCCGACAAAAACGGCAGTCTTTCGGAGTATCTTGCAAGCCGCGAAGCCAAAAACTTTGTAAACAAAGCGACTGCAAGACAAAACAGCATAGTGGCTAAACTCAAAAGCGCGGGACTTGTTTCCTTCGCCAAGTATAACTACTCCACGATTATGGACGGAGTATACGTTTCCACAACGTACGAAAACATCGAGGCCATTTGCAAATTCGACGGAGTAAAGCGCGTAATAGTCAGCAACACGTATAAACCGCAAATAGCGGTGGAAAACCCTGTCAACGTATACGATACGGGTATATTCAACAGCGGAGACGTGGAGTACACTGGCAAAGGAACGATAGTTGCCGTACTCGATACGGGCTGCGACTATACGCATACCGCATTTACTTCGCACAAAGTGGTCAATCCCCTTTACGACAGAAACGACATTGCGCGTATACTTCCCGCAACGCTTGCGGCAAATTACAGCAACGGTTTGGAAGCGCGTGAGGTATATTACGGCAACATCACCAATAACAAGATTGCCTACGGCTACGATTACGCGGACAAAGACCCCGACGTAATGCCGTTTGCCAGCGAACACGGCACACACGTCGCCGCCATCATTGCCGGCAGCGACGACACGGTAACGGGCGTTGCGGTAGACGCGCAACTTGCCATTATGAAGGTATTCTCCGACTACCGCGAAGGCGCGGACGACGGAGATATTATGGCTGCGCTGGAAGATTCGGTTGCTTTGGGCGTAGACGCAATAAATATGAGTTTGGGTACGTCTTGCGGATTTACGAGAGAGTACGATAACGATTACAAAAACCAAATTTACAGTAACATCGAAAAGGCAGGTATTTCGCTTATTGCCGCCGCTTCCAACGATTACAGCAGCGCATACGGTTCGGAAGAAGGCAACACCAACAAAACAAGCAATCCCGATTCGTCCACGGTAGGAGCGCCTTCCACGTACAACGCGGCACTGTCGGTAGCGTCAATAAACGGCAACAAGGACAAGTATATGCTTGCCAACGGCGCGCACGAAGTGTTCTTCTTGGAAGCCTACAATCAAAATGCCAAAGAGTACAACTTTTTTGAAATGCTCGGAGTTCGTGCAGGCGAAACCGTAACATTCGATTACGTCACCGTTCCGGGGTACGGCAGTTCCATCACCTATACAGGTTTGGACGTAGAGGGCAAAATCGCGCTTGTCAAGCGCGGCGATATATCTTTTGAAGATAAGGTGCGCTACGCTTACGAAGCGGGAGCAGCCGCAATTATCATATACAACAACGTGTTTGGCGACATAGTAATGACGGTCGGCAACGACGTAAAGATACCCGTCGTTTCCATAGGCAAGGACGACGGCGAAGTGCTTGCCGAATTGCCTAACGGCACATTGGAATTCAATCTGTCCAATGTTGCGGGACCGTTTATGAGCGACTTTTCCAGTTGGGGTCCCACTCCCGATTTGAAACTCAAACCCGAAATCACCGCGCACGGCGGAAACATTCTTTCCGCGGTTCCGGGCGGCGGTTACGACAAACTTAGCGGAACGAGTATGGCTGCGCCCAATATGTGCGGAATAACCGTTCTTATCAGACAGTTTGTAAAGGAATCCTATCCCAACCTTTCTCCTACGGAAGTAAGGGATTTGGTAAACCAATTGTGTATGTCCACGGCAACAATCGCTTTGGACAAAAAGGGCAACCCCTATTCGCCCCGCAAACAGGGCGCAGGTATTGCCGATATCAAAAAAGCAACTACAACCAAGGCGTATCTGTACGTTGACGGCAGCGGTAAAACCAAGTTGGAATTGGGCGACGACCCGTCGCGTCTGGGCGTATACACAATGTCCGTCAATCTCAAAAACCTTTCCGACCGAGCGGTAAGTTACAAAGTCGGAAGTATCGCAATGACGGAAACTCTGTCCTCGTCCGACCCCGAATACGTTGCGGAAAGAGCCTATCTGCTTTCCGATTCGACGGAGTATTCGGTGGAAAACGCAACATTAAAGCGCGGAGTCGTAACGGTTGCCGCAGGACAAACTGCAAAAATCACCGCAACGGTTACGCTGTCCAAACAGGACAAAGCCTACCTCAATGCAAACTTTGAAAACGGTATGTATGTGGAAGGTTTCCTTACGTTTGAAAACACCGAGCAGGACGGCGTGGATTTGAACGCTCCCTTCTTGGCGTTTTACGGCGATTGGTCTGACGCCCCCATTTTCGATAAGGATTACTAT
The DNA here is from genome assembly GCA_023663205.1 of Corallococcus sp. Lineage (GTDB taxonomy): Bacteria > Bacillota > Clostridia > Christensenellales > CAG-314 > RGIG5495. The sequence goes on from JAMPHX010000016.1 coordinate 13,004, forward strand.
CTAATCGAAACGGAAGCGCACAACAATGCAATAGACGACGATGACAAAATAAAACCCGATTACTATGCAACCACGCCTTTGGGAATGTTCAACTATGACTATGTAATACCCCTCGGCTCATATCTGTACGAAATGGACGAAAGTCAATACCGTGCGATACCCGCTGTTGAGGAACATGCGTCCGTATCTTACTACAAAGATTGTATAAGCGGTATTTACGCGGTATTTACCGGACTTTTGCGCGGTGCAAAGACAATAGATATTCAGATAGTCGATACAGCAACGGGCGAAGTCAAGTGGCAAAAGACAGATTACAATGCGTACAAGGCGCATTACAGCGGAGTGCAGTATCCATACATTTCCTCTTTTGATTTGGATATGGTGGATTTGAAAGAAAGCACGTTGTTCGGAGACAACAATACTCATTACAAAGTAACAATGACGGCGTCGCTCGATTGGGACGGCGGAAAGCGCAATATAAGCGATACGTACAGTTTCTCATTCTATATCGATTACGAATCGCCGATTGTTACAAATGCCGAATTCTACAAGGAATACGACAGAAACGAAAAGAAGGACAGATATTATGTCGATTTGACGGTATACGACAACCACTATGCAATGTCGCTAAGACCGGTTGTTGTCTATCAATACACAAAGGAAGACGGAACTCTCGGCAGAACAACGGCGTCGCTTTCCAATTATGCAATTCCCATCTACCAAAACAACCGCGGAGAGGAAACGGTGGTAAATTTGGAAATAACCGATTACATCGATTTGATTGCAAAGTCGGCTTTGCCGGAAGGGCTTGTAATATATATCGACGACTATTCGCTCAACTCCAACATTGCGTATATTCCCTTCCCCGAAGCGGAAAACGGCAATTTGGTATTCAAGGAACCTACGCTCAGTTTGGATATAGGCGATACCTTTGATTTGACAACATTTATGAAAAACACAAACAGTCAAGCGGAAGTTACCCCCGATTATCTCAGAAACCTTACTTGGAGCACAACAAGCGCAACTACGGTTGCCGTAAGCGGCGGACAGATAGAAGCGTTGAAACAAGGCTCCGCAACCGTAAGCGTCAAGGGTTCTTCATGGCTCGGTCCAGTACAAATACGCGTTGACGTTTCCGACAGAATTTCGGAGAACAACGGCGGTTCGGGCATGAACGCCAACGTGAACTATTTGGAACTGACTTCATACGATACGCTGTTTGCCTTCAATGACGATATCGACCGCTCGGAAATAGGCAAAACGGGCACTACAAGTTACTTTGACGGCAAGGCGGAGATAAACTTCTACCCGTCCGAAAAAGTAAAACTCAATTATTTGCTCAAACCGTGGAATCTTGACCCGTCGAGAATTGCGGTTGCTTGGACTTCTTCAAATAAAAATGTTGCCACCGTTGACGAAAACGGCGTTGTAACCGCTCAGGCAGAGGGCAGATGCCGCGTTACTTTGCGTATCACGGTGGACGGCAAGACGAGTTATACAAGAAGTTGTACCTTCAATGTCAAAAGCGAATTTATAATAGAAAACCGCGAACTCGTAGCCTACAAAGGTTGGGGCGGCGACGTCGTTATTCCCGATGACGAAGGCATAATGTACATCGGTTCGTTTGCATTCTGTCACTACAACCTCGACCACGAAAAGGAAGTTGAAGGAGACAGATACGACATAGACCTCAAAAAGGAGCCTATTGGAAACAATACCGTAACATCGGTAACTATTCCCGACGGTATAGAGGAAATCCGCAAATACGCTTTCTACAACAGTAAACTGCTCAAAAAGGTTACGCTCGGTAAAGATTGTACCAAGATTTACCAATACGCGTTTTACAACAACACGTTGCTTCAAGAAATAAACCTTGACGACGTAAAAGTTATTTCCGACTACGCGTTTTACAACTGCGAAAATTTGGGACACACCGATAACGGATTGGCGTACATCAACGTCAAGAAACTCAACGTAACGGGCGATTACACATTTGCAAAGTGTTCGTCGCTGACTGTACTGGAACTGTTGGATTTGCGTCGCAGCGGCAAAGGCGCTTTCAGCGATTGTTCGTCGCTGTCTACGGTAGTTTTGGGCGAAAATGCCAATTTGAACGAAAACGCTTTTGAAAACTCGCGTTTGTACGAGATAACATTGCACAGCGCAACGGTACCCGATTACGCATTCAAAAACTGCACGCAGTTGCGCAGCGTGACGCTTACCGGCGACTTGACATATTTGGGTAAGGAAGCGTTTAACGGCTGTACAAAACTCGGCGAAGTAGTGTTCCAAGGCGGTTGCGAATATATCGGTTCGTCGGCGTTTTACGGATGCACGCAACTGGAAACTATGGTTCTGCCCGTCGGCGAAATCGAAATGGGCGACCTTGTATTCGGAAAGTCGGGTATCAAAAACCTGATATTTACTCCCATCACGTTTATCGTAAATGCCGGTATAGCGATATTTAACAATACTTCCTCGCTCAAACTCAACGTAGCGGGTTCGGATTATTACCAAAGTTACGACAATACGGTACTTCTCAGCAAAGACGGTAAAGAATTGCTGTTTGCGCTGCCTACGGCAACTCTCGGTAACTACACGCTGCCCGCGTCGGTAGAAAGAATACACGCAGGCGCGTTTGCTGCAAATACTTCGCTGCTGTCATTCAGGACGGCTGCCGGTTCTCAACTTAAAGAAATCGGCGAAGGCGCGTTTGCTTGGTGCGTAAACCTAACGACTGTTAATTTGCCGCAAAGTGTTACTCGCGTCGACGAGTACGCGTTTTACGAAGCAAACAGACTTTCTTCAATCAATTTGGACAGCGTAACTTACGTAGGTTCGTTTGCGTTTTACAAGACGGCGGTGCGTAACGTGTCGCTTGCCGCCGACGGCGTAACCGTCGATGCGCGCGGCTTCTACGGGGCAAACTCTCTGCAAAGCGTAACGCTTGGAGCCAACGCCACTTTGGAAGTGTATGCCTTCCTCGAAACTCCGGTGCGTGCGGTAGTAATGCCGCAGGACGGCGGCGTAACGGTAAAAGACGGCGCATTTATGAATTGCAGACAACTGTCGCAGATAGATTTGTCCAAGGCGGCAGGCAAATTGGGTAAGCAAGCCTTTTACAACTGTATCAGACTTACTTCCGTGGATTTGTCAAACATTACGGAAATAGGCGATGCCTGCTTTGCCGACTGTACGGGTATATTGACTGTAAATAACACAGGCAAACTTGTCAAAATAGGCGAAAGCGCGTTTTTCTTCACCAAGGCGCAAAACAGCACTGCGGGCGGCGGACAGTTTACTTCGATTGATTTGTCAAACGTAGAGTTTATCGGAGAAGACGCATTCTATTTCTGCAAGAACCTCACAAGCGTAAATCTTGACAAAGCAAACCATCTGGGAATCGGAGCGTTTGCCTTCTGCCTTTCGCTAAAAGACGTATCTTTGGGCAGTCAAATCAACCGTTTGGACGACGCAGTGTTCTACGAATGCGAATCGCTCGACGTAGGCACTCTCCGTTTGGATAATATTGTTTACGTGGGAGATTCGGCGTTTTACGGTGCAAAATTGCCGCAAACGCTGACATTGCCGTCGGTAACATATGTAGGCTCTACGTCGTTTACCGAACCGTCAAAGCACGGACTTGTTGCAATCAATCTTCCGAGCGTTACGGAAATAGCGCCGCAAGCATTTGCCAACTGCACTTTGCTCACAACGGTCAACGTTCCCAAGTTGGAAAAGATAGGTTTTGCCGCGTTTATGGATACGGCAGTGCAAGAATTTGAAGTTACCGACAATCTCAAAAAAGCCGAGTACGGCGCATTTAACGAAGCGCCGCAACTCAAAGCGCTGTACGCAATGCAAAACGGGCAAAAGAAATATACCGCAACTTTGCAAAACAGTATGGTAGACAACGGCGTGTTGTACGTCAAGGCGGAAAACGGCAGTTACGTGCTTGTTTGCTACCCCGTAGCCAAAACCGACAAAGATTACTCCGTTGCGGAAGGTACTGTACGTATAGAATACATTGCCGCCTATAACAACAAGAGTCTTACAAATCTTACGCTTCCTATGACATTGGAGTATATAGGCAATATGGCATTTTACGGTTGCGACAAATTGGATACCGTAACATTCAAGTCCTACTACGCTCCCGTTTTGGAAGGTACGACTACCATGAATATAGAAATCACTCCTGACAACAAGTACGCGTATCCCAAGTTCGACTTGCTGTACAAATACGATTTCTATATGAAGGAAGCGGACATAGTCGCATTCCCGCTAAGTTACAATACGTTTATCGATACGGTAACGTCCGCCAAGACGTTGAATCTCAAATATATTTACCCTGATGAAAGCCAAGGATACGACTCCACGCTGTACAAGGCGTATTTCAACGACGTTACGGACGGCGGCAACAGAGTAACTTCCGGCGAAACAATGGGCAGATACGCCATTGCGTTTATCAAGGCGGTGCAAAATCTTCCCGCACAAGCGTCGAGATACGACGAAAGCGTAATGGGCGAAGCCGTCGGCGCATACAACGCGCTTATGGCTCACAGGGTCGAATTGAAATACGTCGACCAAAAACTTATCGACGAATATCTCGAAGCATACAAACTGTACAACGCCGACGCGGTAGTGTACAAAATCGAGCGCATGTTCGATATGGACTGTTCCGAATACTCCTACAACAAGGTGCGTGACGCTTACAACGAATACGAACAGTTGAGCGACGAAGAAAAAGCGCTTGTTACAAACTACAACAGACTTACGGAAAAGATGGCGCAACTGTCTGCGGAAATGGGCAACACGTTGGACTTTGACAAAGAGTTTTCCGAGTACGCCTTCCCGACGCTTTCGACCGTTGCAGTAGTGTTTATTTGCATAGGCGCTGCGGCGGTAGTCGGCGGTGCGGCTGCGGTTGCCGTTATTCTTATCAGAAAAAAGAGAGGCGCTAAATGAACAAGAGGTTAACTGTAATATTGTTTGCTCTGCTTGCCGTTACGTCGTTGCTGTGTCTTGCGGGCTGCGTAAACGAGATGGACCCGACGCAAGACAAAGTGATAGCCACATTCAATTTGGGCGGAGGCACATTGGATACCGGTTCTGCCGAAATCAAAGACGACGTAAAGTACGCCTATGACGGCAACTGCCTGATAGTAGACCCTCTTACCATAATCAACAACGGCAAACCGTACAAAATTTCCCGCGCGGGATACGAATTTTTGGGATGGTACAAACAGGCGGACGGCGATGAAAAATGGGCGTTTTCTTCGGACAAAATAGCCGAAAGCAACGTCACGCTGTACGCAAAATGGAAACGTCTGCCGGTATACACATACACAATGTATTTCCAAAACGCAAGCGGACAGGAACAAAAGGTTTCGGAAACGGCGTTTTACAGCGTCAAGAAGGGTGATACCTTCAACGATTCTTCCAAACGCGCCAAACGCGACGGGTATTCCGTATACGGGTATTATTCCGATTTGGAATGTACGACGGAGTGGGATAGCAATTACAAACATCCCGGCGGAGAAGGCGAAAACGATGCCGACGTAAAAGTTTACGTCAAGTACATCCAAGGCAATTGGACGGTAGTTTCCGACGTTGAACAACTTGTCAAAGCAATCGATAACGGCGAAGCCGTTTGGCTCAAAAACGATATCGACTGCAAAGGACAGGAATTGGATTTCGGTAAGGAAGCCGTTACGATAAACGGCGACGACCTAAACGACGGCAAATACGGCATAAACAATCTTGTCGTAAATGCGGGCAGCGGCAATATCAGACACGTTACTTGCAGCATTTTCGGTACGTTGCGTGCAAACTCGCAAATCAAAAACGTCGATTTCAAAAATACGGAATTCAGATGCGTAGGCATTACCGGTACGCCGGTTTCGGTTAAGTTGGCTGCGCTTGCGGAACGCGTTTACGAAAACGTAACGGTAGACAATGTATTCGTCAGCGGCAAATTCGTCATCGACAGGGAAGACTTTGCTCAGTACGAAGCACGTTTCAAAAATGCCATAGACGGCGAACACAGCGCCGCGGTAAATAATTTCGACGCTACAATATCGACAGAAAAAATAGGAGAGAACTGATATGAAAAACACTTTTAAAAGAATTTCGGTTTTGATGACGGCAGTGCTGCTTGTGGCAACTACCGTTCTGGGTTTGGTGGGCTGTCAGCCTGCCGAAATAGACAACGAAAAAACCCGTTTGGTACTGTCTATTTCCGAGTTGGACGGAGTTTTCAATCCGTTTTATTCGTCATCCGGACCGGACGGACAAATCGTAGGCATGACGCAACTTGCAATGCTAAGCAGCAATAAGGACGGCGGTCTTGCTTACGGCGAGGACGAAGCATGCGTGGTTTTGGATTACGAACAACGCTATGACGCGGTAAAAGACCAAACAACCTATTACTTTGTATTGAAAAACGATATAAGATTCAGTAACGGAACTCCGCTTACGATGCGCGACGTACTGTTTAATATTTATGTTTATCTCGACAGCGCGTATTACGGAAGCGCAACGATGTACTCTACCAAAATAGTAGGACTCAAAGCGTATCAATACAAATTGGACGACGAATTCGGTCAAGATAACAAACGCGACGAATTTGAAACCGCTGCGGGAAACCGTTTGGATAATTTGGAACAGGAATACCTATACGCTGTCGAAGACGAGGAGTTGACGACTGACGCCGCAATAAAAACTTATTTGGAAAGAGTTGTTGATGAAGATGCTGACGGCACGTACAAAAACGTGGCAAAAGACTATGAAAGATGCAAAACAATGCTTCGCGAAACGCTCCAAGACATCTACACAATGTCCAAGGGCACGGCGCAGGATATCAAGTTTGTAGACAAAAACGGCAAGGAAGTAAGTCTTACCACCAATAACGAAGCGTTTTTGTATAACGTAGGTCAGATTGTTTGGGATGAGGACGAATACAAATTCGACAACCGTTTGCCCAATGTGTTGGATTACTCGGAAGAACAGATAATCACTGCATTGTACGAGGCATATTTGAAGGGAAAGTTATTTGACGGATTGTACGAACACGGCACTTATTACGACGTTTGGAACAAACTTGTTACCGAAGAAAGAGAAGTATATATAGAGGAAATCAAAAAAGACCCCTCTTACGCACAGCAGGAACAATTCCAGCGCATTATGGGTATCAATTACGCCAATATGGAAGAACCCGTAATAGTCAACGGCACTACGTACGACGTGCCCGAGTTGGACAAGGCAAATAACGACTGCGTAATAAACAAAGACGACCACCAAGTGTTGTCTATCACAATCGAAAACGTCGACCCCAAAGCCGTTTGGAACTTCGGTTTTTCGGTTGCGCCTATGTATTATTACAGCAATGAAGAACAGATAGC
>JAMPHX010000017.1 GCA_023663205.1 Corallococcus sp.
TTTGAGCGCACAGACGGTATGCGACAACTCGCGTATGTTCGACAGCGGCGACGACGTTCCGCCCAAAGCCGTAACCGTCGGCATTGCCGACATTATGAAAGCAAAAAAAATCGTGCTTCTTGCAAGCGGCGCAAACAAAGCCGAGGCTGTACGCGCAATGGTCAGAGGAAGCGTCGGCACACAGTGTCCTGCAAGCGTTCTTCAAACTCACCCCGACGTTACTGTCATTTGCGACAAAGAGGCGGCGCAATTGCTTGACGGAATTTATTAAACGCTTTGCCTTTGGTATTTGGAGTACTGCAAAGCGGCGGAACGGAATGTTTGCCGTAAGATGCGATTACTGCGGCAAAAAGAGTGTAGACAGGGGTAATATTTATCTGTCGGCGCGTTTGCCGAGGCGTTTGTGCTCAGTTGACGTTTTGTGCGCAAGTCAACTTTCAATACAAATATACGCAATGCCCAACTGCGGGCGTTTTGTGTGTTTTCTCATATCGATATTGTTTTCCCCGAAATACAACTTTCGGGGTTTCTTTTTGCCGTACGCCGAGGAAAAATTGATTGCAAACAACAATATAAATCAAATGTCGGCAAAATAGTTTCTTATATTCGCCGCATATAGTTATATTATCGTATAGCAAGATATAGAGTATCCGTCAAAACACGCTTGGGGGGGGCGGTTTTCCGTTCAATGTTTTTCCTGCTCCGCACGATTGTACCGCAAGTACAGATTCGACTGCGTTGCCTTGAAACGAAAACTCCTATCCCAAAGTGCTTTGCAGTTGCTGCTGCATAGAGACAGCAGGGCAAGGAACGGGCAGTAAATACACACACGGGTAGCAGTGACACATAATAACGTATTTTATATGTAACAACAAGCGTGCTTAGGTCGGTACTCTATGGACAAACAGTGCAAATAACCGAATGACGTATCTCTTTGTGAGCCTTTTTGTTTGCGCGGCAAAATTGCGGCACGGATAACGGCGTAATAAATATGCTTTTTGCAAAAGCGGATTGCGCAAAACATGCAAACGGAAATTTCTTTGCGGAATGATACTTTCGGTTTTATCAATCGGAACAAATACAATACGGCGGTAAACATATGTATACAAAAAAGGTACTTATTTTCAGTGAAACCGACGGACGGTTTGCTTCTTTCGGCAGACAGTTGTGCGGAATGACCAAGTTGGTTTACGACGGAGGCGAAAACGTCGAAGCGACGGTATTTGTCACTAATGCCGACACGTCCGCAAAAGGCGAGTGGTGGGTAATCATCTCGTCTGCCGACAGACGTTTTGCCCGCAAACTCGATACTTTTGACAATTGTAAGTTGACTTTGCCCAAAATAAACTTGGACGCGGTGGGATGTTTGCTTGTGTTCAAACAAGGTTCGAGGTGTTATGTCGTCGGGGACGCGTTTATTCGCGACGCTTATGTCAACGACTATGCGCGGCGCAACGCCGAGTGCATTATCGCAGAGGAAACGGGCGAAACCGCCGTAACCGATTACGAAAAGTTTGTTGCGGCAACCGGCGATTTTTACGGCAATGCCAAGGCGGTAAACGTGGAAAGTTTAAAGCGCAATTCAGCCGCCGCATACAAAAGCGTAACGGAGTATTCGTCTGCATTTGAAAGATACTACGCAGCAGGCCGCGGCGACAACTATTACCAAAGCGTCAAAAGCGAAATTAACAAACTGTTTACGCAGTTTCCGCCATACTTTCCGTTAATCAACAAATACAAAGGGTCGTTTTTCGTAAGAATAGATTTCCCGAGCAGCGACAAGTTTTTTGTCTTGGGACTTTTGGAAAAGGACGGCGAGGTAAAATACATTTGCTACGGTTTGCCCGGAGATAAGGAAGGGTTTTCCGACAAGGATTTTACATATGTAGATAACTCTCCCTGCGGATTTTGGATGCTGTATCAAGACGCCGATACGGGGCAAATAACCACGCTGTAAAGGCAAAAGAAAATTAACTGCCTATTATTGCCGTCAAAGCGGTGTATTTACTTCAAAACGATTGCAATTTTTTGTGATATGCTTTATAATTTAGGCGTATGTAGTATACGAAGGAGCAGATTTGATAATGCAAAAAAACATTACAAAAAAATCGGCCGTTGTACTTATTGCTGTTTTTATGCTGTTGACGCTTGCGTTTACGGCGTGTACCCCTGCGGAAGGATTTGAATATCCTTCTCATCCGGGTGACGGACAGGTGTACGGAAACGGCGGTTTGACCGTCAGATACGGCGAATATATTTATTACGTAAACGGTAACCAATCCAGCGCAACTTCGACAAACGGTTACACCGGCGAAGTCAAATACGGCGACATCGTGCGTATGAAACTTGCCGACCTTGTGGAAGTTCTTGCTTTGAACGATGACGAAACAATCAAGTCGTCCGACCTTGCAAAAACCGTTTCCAAAGCGGTGTTTGAAAAGGCGGAAGTTGTGGTTCCTATGTTTTTCTATACGGGATACACGGCAAACAAAGCGCTTAACGGTTTGTATATCTTTGGGGGCAAATTGTATTTTACGTCGCCCAACACTCAACTTGCTACCGACGGTACGCCCAAAACCAATGAGTTGTGCGTCTACCGCGCGGATTTGGACGGCAAAAATCTTCAAATGACCAATGTCGTGCTTACGTCTACAAGCGCGCCGCTTATGCTTTGCGAAGTTTCGGATACGGTGTATGCAACCTACGTTTTGGACAATACCATCTACAACGTAAAGGTGGGCGCAACCGACGAAGCAGCCAAGATTGCGAAAAAGACGTCTTCCGTAACTTTTGACAAAAATACCAATTCGGCGTACTATCTCGATGAGGACGGCAGTATTTGCAGTTACACGGCAGGCGATACGGAAGGCAAAGTTTTGCTTAAAAACGAAGATAAAGACGTTACAACTTATACTATCGTAAGTACCAACGGCGGATATGTGTACTTTACGCAAAAAGATTCCACCAATACAAATTTCTTTTTCGGCTTGCGTGCGATTAAGTCGGGTTGGACGGAATCCAAAAGAATTATGAATACTGTTCCGAGCGGCACATATATGTGCTACGGCGAAAAAGTAATTATTGCGGGAAGTACGTTTAATTCCACGCCTACCATTTACCAATTGTATTTGACAAGCGGCAACGGCGATGAGAAGGATTACATCATTCCGCAAAATACCAACGACGCTTCCATTACGCTCGACAAACTTGACGGCAGCACATTGTACTACTCTTGCAACAGCAAGACGTACGCGGTATCTTTGGAGAAGGGTTCTGCGGCTAATTACGATATTAAGGAACTGTATACGACTATTTCCGCTGCCGGTTGGGCGGAAACAGACAGTATCGAATACAACGATACGGTTTACTATTTTGCATTTACAAGCGCAAACAACATTACTTGTTACGAATACAAGGAAAAGGACGAAGAACTCAAACTTGTTGCAACTTCCATACAGGTTACAAAACCTGCCGAAGAAGACGAAGATTGATTGCAAATGTTATTTCAAAGCGGAAAGGCAAATTTGCCTTTCCGCTTTTTGTTGTAAAGGTGAATTATACTATCAAGTGCAACAGGTAAACAAAAAGGAAAGTTAGTATACATCTCGGGTATAATCGGTCTGCCGCAACAAATTTTTACCAAATGAGCATTTACGACTACCGTCATCTTACCGCAGTATAACGCTGTTGTATACGAGAATTTTACCGATAGATTTGTCGTACAGACAAATTGCAAGCACGATTACTGCTGCAAGCGAGGTTGCACAAACAAAATGTTTGTCTATGGCGCTATTGTTTTTCCGTGTCAAGAAAATTGCTTTTGAGGCATTTTCGGCGCGTCGCTTTTACCGATTGTTTTTGCAAAATTTTCAAACGGAACTTTGTTTTGTCGGAAGATACTTCAAATTGGTCGGGCATAGTTATTTTTTCGCCGTCCATGCAAAATTCCGTCGGACAGTCAAATTCCACATTTGCTTTTTCAAATGGGGTAAATATCAGGCTTTTTCCCAAGCGCGGTTTGCCGAACCCGATAAAAAACGCGCGGAACATAGGAAAAAACAGTTTGATACGGTTTATTAAGTTGTTTTTTTCAAAACCTTTTACAACAAGCAGGTATAGGTTGTTATCCGTGTGGTTGTATATTCTGTTGAATCTAAACCCGAAACAGCGCGACGAATTGATAAACATTACAAGCGAGGCTTTCCCGCTGTAACAAAAGTCGGGCGAAACAATTTTTATATTGAAATTTCGCGTAGTAAAGTATTTGAAAACATGTTTGAGATAGGCAAACACCTTCAATTTTTTCTTTTCGCGGTTACTTGTTTCGTAGCCTATTTCGCAGCAAGTGCCGTGCGCTAACACATACGAAAAGTTGCGGTCTGCGGCTTTGCCTATCTTGGCGTAGCAACGGTGACAATCGGCGGCGCACTCGTTAAATGTTCCGCAGGCAACATACACAATGCTGTTTACATCGGATTTATTGCACGTATTTATCGCATTGCTTAGAGTGCCGTCGCCGCCGCAAACTACCACGGTGTCGTAGCCGTCGGCAGTCCATTTGTCGGAAGGTTTTGTGACGTATTTGACGTCTACCGACATTTTTGCCGAGTATTCTTTCACGACAGTATCTATTGTGCTTTTTGAATAATTACCGCACATTGTGTTTGCGACTACAAGACATTTCATACAGACCGCCCGAGTTAGGTATTGTTTTGTTTTATTATATAAATATTCGGCAAAATTATTTACGGCGGCATATTGGTAATTTTAAGTAGTGCGGCGTTTTGTGCGTTTTACGGTCGAAGCATACGGCGCAATCGTCTTTACGTAAAACATATAAACCGCAAGGCAAATTAAATCTGCAATTGCATTTAAATTTATCGGCGAAAACAATTACCGTCCTGCCTTACATGAGGACGGCAAGCGTTTATCACCCCTGCACTAAACCGTTCGGACGTTCAAGTTTTGGGCGGTTTTTCTGGCCTTTGTTTATTATCGTTTCAATGGCTTTGCGGAACTCGTCCGACGTATACGGTTACCGAGTTTTGGACTTATTTTATTTAATGTATATTGCGTAAAGTATTTGAAATGTTTAGCGAATAAAGACTAACAAGAAACAAAGATACAAAAAAATCGCCCCGTGCGAATTTACGTGCGCGCAAGGGGGGCGGATATCCGACTTGTTGCGCTCGTTGTAATTGTCGGTAAGTTCGCTTATGTGCGCCAGTGGAGGATATCTGCCTTGTTCCCATGCAGACAGTTTGCCCTGCCCGAATGTACGTGCGCGCAAGGACGACATCTGCGGAAGCGTACGCCAAATTGCAAGGAGCAATAGCAAAATACGTAAAAAAGCCGAACACAGTATTGTAATGTGCCTGCAAGCGTTTGGCTTTCGTTGTGGGCGCATAATGGATATCGTGTTCGGTAAAGGTAAAATAATTTATTTGTCGTTAAGCAAAACGTTTACTGCGGCGGATGCAAGCAGCAAGCCTGCAACGGGAGGCGCAAATGATATGCTTGCGGGTATGTGTCTGCCGTTTTCGTTTGTTTGGTTTTGCGGTTTTATCGGCGGTTCCTTGGAATACACTACGGTAAGTTTGTTTATGCCTGCTTTTTTCAATTCGCGCCGCATAACCTTTGCAAGCGGACAAATCTGCGTTTGAGATATATCGGCAATTTCAAACATCTCGGGATGCAGTTTGTTACCCGTACCCATACAACTTACAACGGGCGTAGAGGTTGCGTAACATTTTGTTATCAGCGCCAACTTTGACGATACGGTGTCAATGGCGTCTATTACGTAATCAAAGTTACCAAAGTCAAAGGCGTCGGCGTTTTCCGAGAAAAAAAACTTGTTTACGCAAATAATTTCCGCTTGCGGATTTATATCGGCAAACCGCTTTTTGGCAACATCGGTTTTGTATTTGCCCACAGTGGAAATATCGGCAAACAATTGTCTGTTGATGTTTGTAACATCTATTACGTCGCAATCTACAAGAGTAAGTTTGCCTATGCCTGCACGCACAAGCGCTTCGGCGGCGTAACTGCCGACACCGCCCAGTCCAAAGACGGCAACGTGCTTTTGCGATAGCATTTTGAGATTATCCGCCCCTATTAAGTTTTCTTCCCGTTGAAATATGTTTTGGGTTATACAATTTGCCATTGGTTAATTCCTTTGGATTATTGTAACATCGGCGGCGCAAAGTGTCAAATGTGGCGCAACGGTTAAAATTACCGTATTTGCGCATACTGTTGTAAAACATTGGGAGGAAATATTGTGTTACAATCGATATTTACAAAAATCAAAGTAGTAACTGCCGCGGCTTTGTCGCTTCCTTGTATGCTGGCGGGCATCTTTGCGCCTACTACCGTAGTGGAAGAAAAATTCGGGAACGTCGTATATGCAGATACCGCAAGCAAAGTGCAATTGACGGCGCGTTTTGAAAACAAAGGTTTGTTTGCGCAAGACGTCACTATCGTAATAAACGACGGCGCCGATGTAAAAATAAAACCTGTGACAAACTACGGTTATCGTCCCTCGATGCAGATTCTCGATTTCGGCGGAGAAGTTCCCTTCATATTTTACGGCGCGGATAGCGGCGGCAGCGGCGGATACGGGTACTTTTACGTTTACGACGTGCAAGGCGGCAATGCGCGTACGCTGTTCGATTACGAAACATTCGGCAAAGACAACGTCTATACGGCAAAATACATTGACGGATACAAAGTGGAAGTATCTGGCAACGGCAATGTGTTTTTGCTGGACATATCGGGCAAAGGCGGCGAATACCTTGACAAACTGTACGATTCAAACGGCAAACTGCTCCACAAAGTCAGCGCCGAGGTGGGCGGAGTCAATACCGTGTTTCCCTATTACAATACCTCTTTGCAAAAATATATGTTGCAGGTGTGGCAGCGCGTAACGGGACTTTACCAAGCGGATGCGCTCGGTTACATTGTGACGCAAACGGAATATGACGGCAATAACTTTGCCGAACAATACGTAACGCTTTCCGCCGTATCGGAGTAATACAAAGTACATCTGTTACGGAGATTGACCGCGCTATTGCCGTGTAACCGCCGCTTGTCGCGTGGTTAGGACGTTTTTTTTACACGTTTTATATCTGTCTGCGGCAAGTGCAAAGCATTATGGGTAGAAATTTGCGTTACAACTCAACCGTTCTGTGCCACAAGTGGTACGGTCAAACGGGGTTGATTAAACATTTTAATGCGGGTTCAAAGGCAGGTCGGACTTTTGTTTATTGTCTGCCGTCCGTATTTGACTAAAAGCGTTTTGCGTAGTACAATACAGACAGCAAATTACCGAGGGCAAACCAAATGAAAAGTTTACTTGTAATTGTGGATATGCAAAACGATTTTATTGACGGCTCGCTTAAAAACGCCGAAGCCCGAGCAATAGTCGGCAACGTCGTAAAAAAGGTAAAAGACGCAGTTTCAAAGGGCGTAGAAACGGTGTTTACGCGAGATACGCACTTTGACGGTTATCTATCTACGCAAGAGGGCAAGAACTTGCCCGTTACTCATTGCGTCAAAGATACGTTCGGATGGCAGATAGCGGACGAACTTAAAACGTATGCGCAAACAATTTTTGACAAAAACACATTCGGGAGCGTTGCTCTTGCCCAATACGTCAAATGCGGAAATTACGGCAAGGTAGAACTTGTAGGAGTATGTACGGATATATGCGTTGTTTCCAATGCGCTTTTGATAAAGTCCTTTTGCCCCGAAGTGTCGGTTGTTGTGGATTCGTCCTGCTGTGCCGGTTCGAGCATAAGCAAACACGTCGCTGCGCTCGAAACCATGAGGTCATGTCAGATACAAGTAGTGTAACGGCTTTGCGCGGCAGAAAGTTAAACTATACGCAAAATATAAGGTGTGCATTCAAGGCTAAACGTTTTGTAAATGCACATTTTTATTTAACCGTACAATCGGATAAAGATTTTCGTATACAAAGAAGTAATACTTTGCAAATATTGCGGTGGGAACGGAACAGCGCGCGGCAGCGGGTTTTTGGTAAGGCTGCCGAAAATTGTAATATTTCGGTATTTGACTGTTTTGATACAAATAGCAAATGTCGGGCATATTTTGTTTTGATTGAGAGAAACAAACGCTTGCAGGTATACGTATATCTTTGACAAATTACCGTGTTTTTGGTAATATATTTTATTATGCAGCACACGCGGATACGTGTTATTCCGCGCAAAAGGCGTATTGTCATTAGGAGAGAGCAGTGAACAAAATTTTGTTGGGAAAACTTAAAGAAGCGGTAATTGCGGTAGTCCCCATTACCCTGCTTGTGGCGGTGCTTAATTTTGCAATAGAACCCATGCCTCCGCTCAATTTTGTAGCATTTGCGGTATGCGCCGTGTTTTTGATTTTGGGTATGGGTTTGTATTCTTTGGGCAGCGATACGGCAATGAGCGCAATAGGCTCGCACATAGGAACAACTCTTACAAAAAAACGCAAACTGCCCGCAATACTGCTTGTCGGATTTATTATCGGTTTTATCGTAACCATAGCCGAACCCGACCTAATGGTACTTGCAGAACAAGTTGGCGAAGCAATACCGAAAACCGTATTGCTTGTGACGATAGCCGCCGGCGTAGGATTGTTTTTGCTGCTTTCGTTTTTGCGGATATTCTTAAAAGTAGGGTTAAACACGCTTCTCATCGTCTTTTACGGAGTGTTGTTTATATTTTCGATTTTTGTTGACAAAAACTTTATTCCTTTGGCATTCGATAGCGGCGGCGTAACGACGGGACCCATTACCGTGCCGTTTATTATGGCTCTCGGCGTGGGTTTGTCTGCCAACCTCGGCGGCAAAAATTCGCAGGATAACAGTTTCGGTATGATTGCGCTGTGTTCCGTAGGTCCGATACTTATGGTAATGCTGCTCGGGATATTTTATAATCCCGAAATTCCGCCCGACGCGGCGCGTCCCGCCGAACTTACGACGTTTAACAATGTCGGAGACGTTTTCGCCGCATATTTCAAAGCATTGCCTCATTATTTCGGAGAGGTAGGTATTGCGCTGCTGCCGATAGTTGTGTTTTTCTTCCTGTTCCAAGCGTTTACGACGCGCGTATCGCGGGTTCAACTCGGCAGAATAATTATCGGATTGCTGTATACATACGTCGGTTTGTCGATATTTTTGACAAGCGTAAACGTCGGCTTTATGCCGGCGGGCGCGTACATAGGTAAAAAGATTGCGGCGCTTCAAGCCAATTGGCTGATTATTCCCGTAGGGATGGTGACAGGCGCGTGCATAGTGCTTGCCGAACCCGCCGTTCACGTTCTCAACAAGCAGGTAGAGGATATTACCAACGGGTTTATCAAACGCAGTACAATGCTCAAAGTTCTTTCGCTGTCGGTGTGCGCGGCGGTGGGGCTTTCGATGGTGCGCGTGCTTACGGGTATTTCAATATGGTGGGTTATAATTCCGGGGTATCTTATTGCGCTTACGCTGACGTTTTTTGTTCCGAAGATTTTTACGGGTATAGCATTCGATAGCGGCGGCGTGGCAAGCGGTCCTATGACGACTACGTTTTTGCTGCCGTTTGCATTGGGCGCGTGTGCGGAAATAGGAGGAAATGCCTTTACCGACGCGTTCGGCGTGGTGGCTTTTGTCGCCATGACTCCGCTTGTAACCATTCAGGTACTGGGCGTTGTGTACAAAGTAAAACTCAAAAAGTCCGTCAAACTTACCGAGGCGCTCAAACGTCAGATAGAAGCAGAAGGCGACGTAATAATAGACATAGACAAATATTTTGATTCCAAGGTCAAAAGACGTTCTCCGAGAACCGCCAAGGGAGGTAACAAATGACGGGTTATTTAAAAATTCTTTGCGCCATAACCAACAGAGGCGACGGCGACAAAATAGTAAAGGAATTGGGCAAAAACGTCAATTTTGTGCATATGCTGCGCGGACACGGTACGGCAAATTCAGAAGTACTTGCGCTGCTCGGTATAGGCGAAGCGGAAAAGGACGTGATAGTGTGCGCCGTTTCTCACGACAAATTGGACGACGTGCTCAAAACCTTGTCATGGAAATTCAATTTCGGCGGGGTAGGCAAAGGGATAGCGTTTACCGTGCCGATAGAAAGCGCAGGCGGAATGGTGGCATTGCAAATACTCAGCGGACGCTTGTTGAAACAGGAGAAATAGACATATGGCAAAAAGCAAATTTCAACTAATAATAATCGTAATAAACGGCGGTTACTCCGACCTTGTAATGCGTCACGCCAAGGAAGCGGGCGCGCGCGGCGGAACGGTACTGCACGCAAGGGGAACGGGCGACAGCGAAATTGCGGCGATGTTCGGCATTACCATTCAGCCGGATAAGGAACTGATAATAATAATTGCTCCCGAAAATGACAAAGACGCCATAATGAAAGCCATTGCCAAAGGCGCAGGCGTAAATACCGAAGCGCAAGGCATAGTGTTTTCTGTGCCTGTTGACGAAACAATAGGCATTTTCGAGCCGCGTCAAACCGTTGAAAAGGAAGAAAAGAAGTCGGACCCCGAACAGACTACTGCTTCCGATGAGGAACAAACTTCGGACGGCGCAAATATAAAAGAAGCGCAAAACAATGACAATGACTAATTATTTGACAAAACAGTACAAAATAAATTCCGGTATGTGCGATGCGCGCAATGAAGTCTCTCCCAAATGTCTGTTGCAGATTTTTCAGGATTTGGCGGCGGAAAACGCCAACGAGATGGGGTTCGGTTGGAGCGCATTAAACAAAGACGGTAAAGTGTGGGTACTGAGCAAAATAAGCGTGGAAATTTACAAAGCGGTAGTTGCCGACCAAGAGGTGGACGCATACACATGGCCGCTTGCGCCCGACAGATTTTTTGCCGACCGCGAATTTATCATAACGGATAAGTTCGGCAACAAATTGGTCGCCGCGTATAGCAGATGGTGTCTTTTGGACACGGAAAGCAGAACCGTAACAAATGCCGAAGCGCTGAAAAATTATTACGGCGGGGAATACCTTACCCAAGAAAGCGGCGCGGACAGACGGGTTGAAAAAATATTCCCGACAGACGACTTTGTCTTTGTTTACGACAAAACCGTGCGTTGGTCGGATTTGGACTTGAACGGACACGTAAACAATACCAATTACGCCGCATACGCAGTAGACGCTTGCGGCAGTCTGTTTGACCGTACTCTCAAAAAGTTTGAATTGACTTACGCCTGCGAATGCCGTTTGGGCGAGGTAATTGCCGTCAAAACAATCGGCGACGGTAACACCGTCAAGGTTCTCGGCGAAAAGGACGGCAAAACTTGCTTCACGGCAAAACTGATATTTGTTTAGCGCGTTGTGTCGGCAATAATAAACAACATTTATTATAAAGCGCAAATGCTCAAATTTTGCGGTAACTGTTGCAATTACTGCCGATTTGTGTTAATATGATACATAATACGCCGAAAAATTCCGTATACTTGCGGTGACGGCGTTTTTAACGGACAAATACAAGCGGAGAAACCGATGCACGACAAAGACCTTGAACAAAATACGGCGGAAAGTCAACAAACGGATTTGAACGTCGAAAATATTGACGAAACACCCGTTGCGAGCGACAGCAGTGAGCAGACGGGCGCGAAGCCTGTCCGCAAACTACGCATCGATTACGACGAAGCGCTCAAAAACTTTGACAACAAGGAAATTGCCGCGCCCAAAAAGAAAAAGCACGGCTGGATTGGCACGCTGTTTTTGTTTGTAATAATTGGCGTCGGCATTTGGCTAATGGTGGAAATGGCGTCCAAGATGGACGAGGACGGTATCAAGTCGTTTGACAAAGTTATTGCCGATGCGGATTGGGTATTTGCGCTTATTACTTTGGGAGTTCTGCTTGTAATTATTATTACCGATTCGCTCAAATACTCCATTGTAATGAAAACAATCGACGGCAAATACCGTCTAAAAACAAGTATCAAAACGGGGCTGTTGGGCAAGTATTACGATGGAATTACGCCGTTTTCTACCGGCGGACAACCGATGCAGATATATTATCTGCACAAAAAGGGACTTTCCGGCGGCAAAGCAAGCGCGGTAGTATTTATCAAATTCTTTGCCAATATGTTTGCTTGGCTTATCGTAAGTTCGCTGTGTATGATAGTAAATTCCGGCGTGCTTGGCAGATATAATACAGGCATAGGTACCGACGTTCTCAAAATAGGCGGATGGATAGGTTGGGCAGGCAATGCTATTTTGCCGATATTCATAATAATGTTTGTACTGATACCCAAGTTTTCGTACAAACTCGCATCCGGCGTAATTTGGCTCGGCTGGAAACTGCGCATAGTAAAAGATAAAGAAAAGACTCTCAAAAAGGCTTTCGGCGTAGTAAACGATTTCCGTTCGTCGTTTGCGATTATGTCCAAGCACCCGTTCAGATTTTTTACTTTGTTTTTGTGTTGTTTCATCGAAGTTGCCGCGTTGTTTGCTTTTCCGTACTTTGTACTTCGGATGTTTTCGGGATTAAAAGCCGCCGACGGCATAAATGTTTTGTTTGACGTAATGACGCTAAACGTATATGCAAATTTTTCCGTTGCGATTATTCCTACACCCGGCAACAGCGGATTTTTGGAAAATATGATGACCATTGCATTTTCGGGGATATCGGGCAACGTATTGTTTTGGTTTGTATTGGTGTGGCGGTTTTTGACGTACTATATGTATATTTTGATAGGCATAGGCATTACCGTGTTTGAATTGATACGAAACTTTGTGCGTGCAAAGCGTGCCAAAAACAAAGAAGCGGCTGATATTCAATCGAACGGTAGTCAATAGAAATATTATAGGCACAAAACGGCGGCGAAATGCCGTCGTTTGTTTTACAAGAGGAATTCAAATGAAACAAGTTTTTGTAAACGGAGTCAGTCTGTACGAAATTGTATTTTACTTTTTTATATACGGATTTTTGGGTTGGTGCTGCGAAGTTGTTTTTGCCGCACTCAAACACGGCAAATTTGTAAACAGGGGATTTCTCAACGGCACGATATGCCCGATTTACGGCGTAGGAGTGGTATTGCTTGTTGTCGCGCTCGACAAAGTTGACGAGTGGTATTGGGTGCTGCTTGCAAGTATAGGCATAGCGACAGTGTTGGAATTTGCAACCGGTTGGGTTTTGGGCAAAATTTTTCACAAAAAATGGTGGGATTATTCCAAAGAACCTTTCAACGTAATGGGGTACATTTGTCCGCGTATGTCATTGCTTTGGGGGTTTGCCTGTCTGTTTGTAGACGATTTGTTTCATCCTTTGATAAGGCGTCTTGTAACTGTACATATCGAAAGTTTGCCGCAATGGGTGGGGTATACGGCAATAGGTATATTTTCGGCAATAATTATTGCCGACTTCATTGTGACATTGCTGCAAATCAAAAACTTGAACGGCAAATTCAAGGCGGCGGAAAAATTGCGCGAAGAATTGCGCAAACCGTCCGACTTTGTTGGAAAACAGTTATCCGCCGTGGCACTCAAAGCGTCGCAATCGGAAGCAATGCAAAAACTGAAAAATCATTTGGATAAACTTAAAGAGCACCGACTTACAAAGGCGTACCCCAATTTGCTCAAAGACAAACAAGACAAATCGGACGGTGAAAATAAAACTTCCGAGAAGTAGATAGAAATAAGTCAAATCGAATATAAAACGAGGTTTAAAAACAATAGTTTTGTCAAACCGTTAAACGGCGAGTTTGTCGGCGGCATAACGATTGCTAAAATATCCGAGATGTGGTAATATATATGTAATTTGTTTTGCCGCGCATACGGAAAGCAATTTCAATGCGGCAATAAAAAAACGGCGGAAAGTCCGCCGCATAAAATGTATGTTAAATCAATCTTTGCCGAGGTGCTTGTTGGACGCGCGCTGCATCTTTTCAAAGTATTCGACGATGCAGGTAAAACTGTCGTAAATACGGTCCACCTCGCCTTCCGGCAATTTGGCGGAGATAATGGAAAGTTTTTTTACTATTTCGTAGCGTAATTTGGAAAGCATTTTTGCGCCTTTGGGCGTAATGCCTACAATAATTTGTCTGCGGTTTTTATCGTCGGTGCGGCGCTCTACAAGTTCAAACTTTACAAGGTTATCCACAACTTTTGTCATTTGCTGGTTGCTCATACGCATATGGTCGGCAAGACAACTCATTGTGGCGTCTCCCTGTTTTTCGACGGTATACAGACATACCAGTTGCGTCATCGAAACGGGCAATGACTTGATGGATACAAGTGAGCGGCAAGCGTTGCGCACTTGCGGATAAAATTTAAATATCATATCGGTGAGTTCGATTATCTTTTCTTCCATGGCAATTCTCCGATTTTACAGTGCGGTACAGACTGCTGATTTTATGCACAGCGTTTGCAAGTGAAATGTATTACGTGTAGCATTATACCGTTTTTCGGTTGCTTTGTCAATTGCAGGCGTATACAATCGGCAGATGCACTTATAGGAGAGGTAATTTGGCAAAAAAGATAAAAGTAAGGAAAAACCGTTCGCCCGTTGTTCGCTTTGCAATAAAAATATTGAAAGTCTTTTGGGGTAAATACAAAGTAATAAATCTAAACGACGAAACCTTGCCCGACAGGTGTATTGTTTTGGGCAATCACAACGGATTGCGCGGTCCGATAGCGTATCAATGCTATATGCCCAGATACTGCGTGCCTTGGGGAGCGCACGAAATGCTCGGCAGATACCGCGTTCGTTGGAATTATCTGTATCACGTGTTTTACCGGCAAAAACTGCACCTCGGCAAATGCAGGTCGTTTTTCAAAGCGACGTTTTTGGGATTGTTTACAAAGATATTTTACCGCGGCGTCGGGCTTATCGGTACATACACCGACGCCCGTCAAATTGGCGCGATAAGAAAGAGTATGGCTGCTTTGGAGTACGGCGTGCCCGTGGTTATATTCCCCGAAAATTCTTCGGAAGGATATTTTGAGGAACTTACTCAGTGTCACGGAGGCTTTGTGCAACTTGCAGACCGTTACCGCAAGGTTCACGACGCAGATTTACCCGTGTACCCCACGTATTTTTCCAAGAAATACAAATCTATTGCAATAGGCAAACCCATTTATGTAGGGCAGTTGCGCAGTCAAGGAATGTCGCGTTACGACATTGCGGAATTGGCGCGTGTAACCATCAACGGGTTACGGGACGTTTGCGCTACGGGGGGGGTAGACAAGCAATAACGCTAAAATTCGGTTATTTATTTACAATTTGGAGATACAATTATGCAAAAAACTAAGGCGGTTGCCGTTGTAGGAATGTGCGGCAGCGGCAAATCCGATTTGACGGCAATGTTTACAAAACTCGGCTGGGAAAAGGTGTATTTCGGCGGCGTAACCGTCAACCAACTGAAAAAGCAGGGTATCGAAGTAAACGAAGCAAACGAGCGCGCAATGCGTGAAGGTTTGCGCAAACAACTTGGACAGGAAGCCTTTGCCGTACTGCTCAAAGATGAAATTTTGGATAAACTCAGCCGCTCCGATACTGTATTGGACGGTTTGTACAGTTGGTCGGAATACAAGTATTTGCGTGAAGTTTTGGGAGACAGATTGGTTCTGCTTGCTGTGACTACCAATTGCGAGTTGCGTTATCAACGTCTGTCGGTACGCGAAGTGCGACCGCTAAGCGCAACTCAGGCGCGCAGCCGCGACTGCGCGGAAATAGAAAATATGGAAAAGGGCGGTCCCATAGCAATTGCCGATTATTTTGTGGATAATAACGGCGACAGAAACCATTTGGCGGAACAGTTCGGACAGTTTTTAGATTGGCTGGACAAACGGTAAAATACGTTACGTATTTGCGTGCAAACACAAAGCGGCGTCATAAGCGGCACTGTTTTTTTTGACCGCAAAGTTCGGCGGAGTTCTGTTTGCATTTTCGGAAACGCAGCAATATTTCAAAAGACAAACACACAAACGAGGATGTTACAATGGCAAAGAAGTTTAAAGAAGAATTGAAAAGTCAGGCAAACGAAATAAAAGCAAAGGCAAAAAATCTCGGTCCCGTGCGCATTACCGTTTTGATAATTCTTGCAATAGGCACCGTTTTTTCCTATATATATTACGGTCAGATTTTCGGCGAAGATACTGTATTTACCAAAGATTACGGAAACGATTTTTTGAATGTCATTATGGGTATCATACCCAAGATAATACGCAGTTTGCAAATAATAACAATTACCGAAATTATCGCAAACATAGTATTGTTTGTCGTTTCGCATTCTTTTGCAAAATCGCAGCGCGGAATTACGGTATCGAGGCTTATTTGCAATTTGGTAAGATGGATTGTGGTAATAGTGCTTGTAATTGTCGTGCTTGCCGTTTGGGGCGTTGATACTACGGCACTGGTGACGGGCGCCGGAGTGCTAACATTGGTTGTAGGCTTGGGTATGCAAAGTTTGATTGCCGACGTCGTTGCGGGATTGTTTATTATCTTTGAAAACGAGTTTAACGTAGGAGACATAATTACTGTGGACGGGTTCCGCGGCGAAGTGGTTTCGATAGGTATTCGTACCACAAAGTTGAAAGCGGCAGGCAACATCAAAATAATCAACAACAGCGATATTCGCGGTATACTTAACCAAACCGTCGAGCCTTCGGTTGCCAAGGCGTACATTGCAATAGAATACGGCGAATCGCTTGCCCGCGTTGAAAAGATAATCGAGCAAAATTTAAAAAATCTGTCTGTGGAAGGCACAATAGGCGGATTGTGCTATGACGGCGTAAACGAACTGGGCGCTTCCGGCGTTACGCTACAATTTACCGCCAAGTGTAACGAGCAGGATATATTTGCGGTGCAGCGTGCCATGAACAAGGCTCTCAAAGTTATGTTTGACGAACACGGCATAAATATTCCCTTTGACCAGTTGGTAGTGCACGTAGAAAACCAAGATTAGATAGAATAAATACAAATTGATTTTGGTACAAACAAAACCCGAAGTCTGGCTGCGCGTTATGCGACCGATTTCGGGTTTATTTTTGCAATATGGGTTTCGCCTGTTGAGGTCGGCGACTTAGCGTTTGTTATACTTTTTCGTAGGCAAGGCGCGGAGTGTTATCGGCAATGTAGATTATTCCGCATTGACAAAACTCGTGTTTGCTTATCAAATGTCGCATTACTTTGTTGTTTTCGTGCGTATCTATACGCAAATGTTTTATTACGCTTTCGCAGTAGCGCATCATTTCATCAAATATTCCCTTTGCCTTACCGTTGCTTGCCACGCGGTGAATTGTTCCGTATACGTCGTCGCTAAGCCATTTGCCGTTTTCTATATAACCGTATGTGGGGTCGTCGCCTATAATAAGAGCAAATGCGCCTACGGTTTCGCCCTCATGTTCTATTATGTGCAAATTGCCTTTTGAAATGTCGTCGGCAAGCGTTTCGGGGTAGGGTTTGCAATCCTTCCACTGCGTAGGATTGCCTGTGTTTTTCATAAATTCTCTTGCGTACGCGTATAATTTTTGAAGTTCGTCCCAATCGGACATTGTAGCCGTGCGAATCGTCATTTTGCTCCTGTTATCAACAAAAATTTTGTTTGTACAAACACATGGTTCAACTTTACCGAATGCAAGATTTAAGAAACATTTTTATGAGGCATTATACTTTGCTTGCCGTCAAAACGTATTTTGCGGATGCAATGGAGCGTTTCCGTAACTTGCACAAAGTCGAACTATATTGTATATATTGGAATTATATCAATAACAAACGTTTTTTGCAAGCGCAATGTAATGAAAGAGACTTTCTTGCAAGGACGTATGGCAACAGATGTCTTGTATTCCCGCAGTTCCAATAGGGAACTTTATCGCACAAACGGAAATAAATAATATATTATAGCGCACTATACCTTGCAAACAAGGCGGGCGCTTATTTATTTTACTTTTCAAATTGTTTTCGATATAATAACTGCTAAATAAACAGTAATTTGGTGAGGATTTATATGAAAAAAGTATTTACGAGCCTTTTGTTAGGTATACTATTCGTTTTAACGTTTGCTTTGTCTGCTTGCGGTGATAAAAACGGAACGTATTATCCTGACTATCTTGAAATGAAATCAAATCTTGTAAAATGCGAATATACTGTTCAAATCAGCGGCAATGAATACGAGCATTGCGGCTACACATATCTTTACGCTTACGATGAAAATAATGAGTATATAAAGTTTTATTGGTTTGACGGTGCAAGTGCTGTGCAGCATTTTAAAGAATTATTGGAAAATGAAAATAGTAATTACGATAAATTAATCAGTATTCAAAACGATGAAAAATATGGCAATCTTGCTTTCTGCGGAACAGAGAAAGCCATAGACGCCGCAGGGATTAAAATAGTTGACGTAAAGGTTAAAGTGTAAATTACAATTTAGATTTATACTTCGTCATTGCGAGGAGCAAAGCGACGAAGCAATCCAAGTCGGCATAAAAACGCTAATGCAATGGCGGAACTTGCCGATTGCTTCATTACGTTTTC
Organism: Corallococcus sp.; assembly: GCA_023663205.1. Lineage (GTDB taxonomy): Bacteria > Bacillota > Clostridia > Christensenellales > CAG-314 > RGIG5495. Next base: position 18,499 of record JAMPHX010000017.1, read on the forward strand.
AATAACGGGCGGATATGGAAATTTCAATTTAGAGGAGAATAAAATGGCGGCATATTCATTTAAGAGCGTAACGATACGCACGGATAATTCCGAAAGCGGAATGGCAAAAATCAACGAACTTTGCGCAGATATTATGCAAGGCAAAGTTCCGCTTGATTTTATCGAAAACGGTGTACCCGTTAAAGGTCTTTTCCCGATATCGGCATACTGCGACTATGAAAGCAACGAGAAAGGGAAATATAATCTGTCTATAATGACTGTAACGGTTGACTTCTATACGAAAATGGAAGAATTGGTTGCGCAGGGTAAGTATATTAAAATAGACGAGAGCGGTGAAACGATTGCCGAGTGTGCAAACAAGGCGTGGTCGAAAGTTTGGCATCTTACCGAAAGCGGCGAAATAAAACGTGCATTTACCATAGACTACGAAAGCACCGTTCTTGCCGCATACACGAAAGACAATAAAACACATTGCTATTTATACATAGCGGTAAAATAAAACGCCCGATAATTACAATTTATCCGGCAAAAAAGAATTTCAAGTTTTGTGCTTTTAATTATCTCTATGGGAAGCGCTCTTTATTTTGCGAAGTTTTGTTGTTTTGCGGCAGTGTAAGATAAATATTGTATTCAATTTATTTTTTGTAAACTCGCGCAAATAAACAGCAACACGCATCTTGATTTCAAGATGCGTGTTGCTGTGTTGCGAGTGTGTGGTGTTTCAACCTTCGTAGCGGTCTAAATTGGCGCGTATTGCTTCTATAAGACGTTTTTCGGAAGCAATTTTTGTATCTCTTGCAACCTTTGTGCAAACGGAAGTGCTGTATAGTTTCGAAAGGTCGTCCACAAGGTTTTTGAGGTGGGTTGTATCCAAAATGTTAACAGAACCGCAAAGTTCTTCCGGATTGGTTGCGGGTGTTACGGGTGTTTGGTTTGTCGGTGTCGAAGTTGGTTTTTCCATACAAAATATCTCCTATATTACAAATTTTGTTGTATTTTATTTACTGTATAATATGTTTTTAGCGCATAATAAATGAACAAATTTGTTTGTAGAGTTGTAATATTTACAAATCTTTGCGCCGACATTTGTTTTCGACGCTAATCGCAACCCGATTTGGCAATGACCGAAGGTAAGCAATATTGTATTTTGTAACTTGGTTTTTTGAAACTTGCTCGCAGCATTCGTGTTTGACTTTTGCAAATATTTGCGTGGCGACTTGCGCAGGGCGTGCTGATAGACGGCTTTGCGGTATCGCAGCCCGAGGAAGTAGGCGAGCGGCAGAGTTTGTACGAAGCGGTAACGCGGCTGTTGGACATTACGCCGTTTGACGGGGAGAGGTTCGACGTGGGCGGCTACGAATCCGCTTGTACTGGAACGCAAGGAAACCAAAACGCTTAAAGTGTGGAAAATGTCGGTACTACTGTCGGCGGGTGCGCAGACAATGACGCGCGTATACGGCACGCAGTACACGGGCGCGATAA
>JAMPHX010000018.1 GCA_023663205.1 Corallococcus sp.
CGATTTTTGTCATTTTTTCTATTTCTTCATTTGAAAAATGAGTAGGCATAGATTGTTTGACTGACTGTATAGACTCTATATCGGAATATCTGTCTGCGTTTATTACAGCGTGAGCAAATTCGGGCGTTACATTTGGGTTGTCGGGCGTTAAATCAACAAGCACACCCCGTACAGACATTCTTAAACTCGTATTGACTCATAACGGCGGGCAATTCCGCTTCGTTCATAGCGTATTTTCCGACGGCGTATTTCACAAGTGTATCATCGTATTGTTTTGCCTTTTGCCAAAACGATTTTTCATAATCACACATTGCGTAGCAATCGGGGGCAACGGATATTCCTTTTCGAGAAGAAAGCACTAAACATACGCCGTTGGGTTTCAGTACTCGATACTGTTCGCCGTAAAAAGCGGAAGGCTCTATATGTTCGCATACCGTATTCGATACAACTACGTCGAAACTATTATCGGGAAACGGTATTGCAGTAGCGTCGCCTTCGATAAATTTTATATCTTATTCATGTTCTTTTGCGAACCGTATAAATTCGCTATCTCTGTCAATAGCAGTTATTTCGGCATTGGGATACCAACGATGTAATGCTCCTGTCAAAGCACCCGACCCGCAACCCATTTCAAGAATATTCAGGCGTTTGTTTGCATCCAAATCGAACAGTCTTGTATTGATTTGCAAACACATCGTCGAATCTCAACTTTCGACTATAATATAGAGTTTTAGTCCCTTGTATAAATTTAGACCACACTGTATTCATTTTCAATTATCTCCTATAATAACCGAATTCCGTAATCACGTTACCAAATCACTGTTTTCCGCATTTTCACTGCAACCGGTTGACTGTTGCAAAGAGTAAGATTTATTTCTATTGTAAATTATAATACTTGCCATGCAGATACTAATGTCTTTTACGATAGTTTTTGCAAATAAACTAATATACGGTGTATGCTTGCTCAATGTAATATCATTTGAGTTGTTTGTTTTCTTTCAACTGTTCGTCGTTGTTTTCGCAGAGTTTACGTTCCACATAGGCGCGTTTACGGTTATTGGTAAACATCGCCCAAACAAGACATATTATCGAAACCGCATACGTTGCCGTAGCGTAAAATATCGCACCCAATACGGCCATTGCTATCAAAACGCATATTTCTATTACCAGTTCTATGCAATGGTCTTTGAGCCATTTTTTTGAAAAATAGCGTTCCTTATCGCGCATTGTAAATACGCTTTTGCCGAGGACGGTTTTTATGTTGCTTTCCGCTTGCTGTTTGTAATCTTCTACCGAAGTTATTTTTTCGCCGGAAAGTATTTCGTTGATACTCACATTGAATTTGTCGCTCAATGCCTGCAACATCTCCACCGGCGGAAGATAGGTTCCCGTTTCCCATCGGGATACGGTTTTGTTGGTGACGCCCAATTCTGTTCCGAGTTGTTCCTGAGTAATGTTGTTTTCCCGTCGTAAGTCGGCGATAAATTTGCCTATTTTTACCATATCCATAGTAACCACTCCTTTTGTAGTTTTATTGTAGCACAAATATATAAAAAGCGGTTACCCACAAACAGCGAATTTACTACAAATTTAACGGAAAGACTGTTTTGTTTGCAAAAATACGGTATAGCAAAGACCTTCCGTTTGCTATGCTGACGCTAAGCGGTAAAATTTAAATTTACGTAATTACTCCATATAGAGCCTTGCAATATTATTTTGCGGTCAAACTGCATTTAAGTACGGTCTTTATCGGGCGAGGCGCGTTACAATTATTACTGTTTTACGTATTTGTTCGGCATAGCAGGTTTACAAATGTTGTAAAAAATAGTATACTGAATAAAAAGTCGCAGGTATATATTATAAAACACGGCGTAAATTTAGTAAAAGAGGTGCGTAATGGACGTTAAACGCAGAGTAATAGATTGGCAAAAAACAGGTTTGAAGTTGAAATTGTTGCGCTGCGACAATCTTAATTTGCGCAGATACGTTTGCAGACAACTTAGTCTGGGACTTAAAATGCGCCACATCTGCAAGGCGGAGAACTGTGAGAACTGTATATTCGAGGTGGATAACCAAATAAGTCAAGCAGAACTTGCCGAAGTCATGAACGTAAGCGATTCCATAATAACAAACTGGGAAAACGGCAGAACGCCGCCCGAACTCGAAGATTTGCTGTTTTATGCCGATATTTGTAAAATTGACCTATTCGATATAATAGTGTTTAAGTAGCCCGAGCGCGCATTGCAAATACGCTGTCGGTATTTGGCAGGCAGGTAAATTATAAAACGCGTTTGATAGTTTTTAACTAAGGTTAGCGTCGGGTTAGTCGCGCCTTTTGTCAAATATCGGCATATACGGCCGTATATTTGCTGTGCGGTTGCCGCAAATTGTATTTTGATAATCGATGTTTCTTTTGCTTTAAACTTGCTTTTTACCTATTTTGAAGTTGATTTCAATTTTTTTTGCCCAATGTATTTTTAACCGTTAATGTTAAGAACTTTTTTAGCATAATTTAGTATTCTTGCACACAATGTTAATAATTTTGTTGACAAATTATTAAAATATGTTAAAATATTGTTGTAAAAACATTAAGTCAATCGTCAACAATTATGTAAGACGGTTTTGTTTTTAAGGAGCGTCAATGGGGAAAAATATATACAGTTTATTGCTTTCGGAAGAATTGGTGTCGCGCATTGACGGTATGGCGTCCAAGCGCGGATTGTCGCGTTCGAGTATGTTAGACGGTATACTTGCAGAGTATTTCGATACGGATACGCCCGAAACGCGTATGCGCGAGTTTTTTGCCAATATGGAAAAACTTATCGAACCGCACAGTACAATGCGGTTTTGCAATATGGCTTCCGACAATATGGCGTCCATTCTTTCGCCCTTGCCGTACCGCTACAAGCCTACAATAAAGTATTCTTTGGAACTTGTAGGCGACGACAAATATTTGGGCAGACTCAAAGTCACAATGAGGACGGCAAACGGCGAATTGATATACAAGTTGGACGAATTTTTCCGCGCGTATTACCAAGTGGAAAGCGCATTTTTGCGAGAGGATTTGGTATGCAGCGTAGGCAAAGGCGGATATTCGCGCGTGCTGTTCCGTCCGCAGGGAGATGCCAAGACACAAGCCGATGCCGTTTGCAAGTATGTGGATATGTTGGACAGACTGCTAAGCGTATACTTTTCCGACGAAAATTTCGGCATAGACGGTATTGCCGACGTTTACTCCGAGTTTATAAAAAATTCAACTGTTGTATAAGGTGGTGATTATATGAATGCAAATAAATTTACGCAAAAATCATTAGTTGCATTGGAAGATGCCCAAAGCATTGCCCGTAAAAACGGCAACAGCGAACTTTTGCCGCTGCACTTGCTTTGCGGGTTGCTGTCCGACGGCGAAGGAACGGTATACTCTGTACTTACGGGAAGCGGAACGGATGCGCAATCGCTGCTTGGCTCCGCGCGTGAGGAAGTATCGAAACTACCTAAGATGAGCGGCGCAAGCAATTTGTACGCAAGCAATGCCGTTCAGCAGGTACTCGACAGGGCAGAAGCGGTCGCCGACGAAATGAAAGACGAATACGTATCCGTCGAGCATCTGTTTATCGGATTGCTCGATAAAGCCGACGGTACGGTTTCCAAACTGTTTGCACGTTTCGGCGTCAAAAAGGACGCCTTTATGAATACGCTGATGAAAGTGCGCGGCAACGTGCGCGTCACAAGCGATACTCCCGAAGATACCTACGACGTTTTGAGCAAGTACGGAAGCGATTTGGTTGAACTTGCCCGTCAACAAAAGTTGGACCCCGTAATAGGAAGGGAAGCGGAAATACGCAGTTGCATACAGATATTATCGCGCAAAACCAAGAACAACCCCGTGCTTATAGGCGAGGCGGGCGTAGGTAAAACCGCCATTGCGGAAGGACTTGCGCAGCGTATTATGCGCGGCGACGTTCCCACGGGGCTCAAAGACCGCAAATTGTTTTCGCTGGATATCGGCGCGCTTATCGCGGGGGCAAAGTTCCGCGGAGAGTTTGAAGAGAGGCTCAAAGCGGTGCTTTCCGAAGTGAAGAAAAGCGACGGCAAAATAATCCTGTTTATCGACGAATTGCACACAATAGTCGGCGCAGGCAAAACGGACGGCGCAATGGACGCGGGTAATCTGCTGAAACCTATGCTTGCGCGCGGAGAGTTGCATTGCATAGGCGCGACCACTCTTGACGAATACCGCAAGTATATCGAAAAAGACCCCGCATTGGAAAGACGGTTTCAACCGGTTACCGTCAATCAACCCACTGTGGAAGATACAATTTCGATTTTGCGCGGACTGAAAAACAGATACGAAGTATTCCACGGCGTCAAAATACAAGATTCCGCGCTTATTGCCGCAAGTACGCTTAGCGACAGGTACGTAACCGATAGGTTCTTGCCGGACAAAGCCATTGACCTTGTGGATGAGGCGTGCGCGATGATTCGTACCGAAATGGACAGTATGCCGCAAGAAATGGACGACATTTCGCGCAAAATAATGCAGTTGCAAATAGAACAGGAAGCGCTCAAAAAGGAAACCGACAAACTTTCCGCATCTCACAAAAAGGAAATTGCCGAAAACTTGGCGGTTTTGCAGGAAAAGTTCAACCGAATGTCCGCCAAATGGAATGCGGAAAAACAATCTATCAAAAAGGTTCAAAGTCTGCGCGAACAAATAGACAGCGTAAACGACCAAATACAAATTGCCGAAAGAAATTACGACCTCAACAAGGTTGCGGAACTCAGGTACGGCAAACTGCCCGAACTCGGCAAAAAACTTCAAGAGGAAGAAGAAATAATCGGCAGCAAAAACAGTCTGCTCAAAGACTGCGTCACCGACGAGGAGATAGCGCGCGTAATTTGCCGTTGGACGGGCATACCCGTTTCCAAATTGGAAACGAGCGAAAAGCAAAAACTCATCGAGTTGCCCGCCAAGATGCGCAAAAGAGTAATAGGACAGGACGAAGCGGTACAAAAGGTATGCGACGCTATATTACGGTCGCGTGCGGGTATTGCAAGTCCCGACAGACCGATAGGCAGTTTTATGTTTTTGGGTCCTACGGGCGTGGGTAAAACGGAACTTGCCAAAACGCTTGCCGAAAATCTGTTTGACGACGAGCGCAACATAATACGTATAGATATGAGCGAGTATATGGAAAAGCATACGGTTTCGCGGCTTATCGGCGCGCCTCCGGGATACGTCGGTTACGATGAGGGCGGACAACTTACCGAAGCGGTACGCCGCAAACCTTATTCCGTAGTATTGTTCGATGAGATTGAAAAGGCGCATAGCGACGTGTTTAACGTATTGCTTCAAATACTGGATGACGGCAGGGCAACCGACGGGCAGGGGCGCACGGTAGACTTCAAAAATACGGTAATAATTATGACAAGCAACCTCGGAAGCGACGTTATTCTTGAAAGTATGGAAACGGACGGCAAGATAACCGAGCAAGCATCGGAAAAAGTAAACGAAATGCTTAAAGTTCAATTCCGTCCCGAATTTTTGAACCGAATGGACGAAATAATACTGTTCAAATCCATTGACGAAAAAAATATCGCTGCAATTGCGGATATTATGTTTAATCGTCTCGGCGAACTTATGCGCGAAAAGCAGTTGAATCTTGAAATAACTCCGCAGGCAAAGAAATACATTTGTCAAAACGGATATGACAGCGTGTACGGAGCGCGTCCGCTAAGACGGTATATACAGCGCAACGTGGAAACGCTCGTTGCCAAAGAGATAGTATCCAAGGATTTGTCCGCAGGCGATACCGTCACGGTGGATGTGAACGGAGACGGCTTGTTTGTAAAATAAAATAACGCTTCTTGCGCTAATCGGAAGTTACTTCAAAGTGCGGCGCAGGAAGCGTTTTGCATATGTTATGCTCAAATGTTTACAATATGCGGCAAATTATGTTACAATATACAAAAATATGTGTTTTGTCTATGTATGCGATTTGTTTTATTGGGCAGACACACAGTGCTTGGGAGGATAATTTGCGAAGTTTACAAAGCATAGCAGTCGACAAAATTTTGCAGGCGGCGCGCGACGTGCGAAACAAGGCACAAAAAACCGACGACCTAACCCGTTTGGACGAGAAGCGCAAACAAAATCGCAAAAAATACAAGTTGCCCACATTTGTTTCGGCGTTTTTGCACCCGAAAAAATACGTTGCGGCATCTACCGACTGTTACGAAATAGGCAGCGGCAGCAAATGCGTGTTGTACTTGCACGGCGGTTCTTACGTCGACCAACCGATGATATTTCATTGGCGGTTTTTGCAGAAACTCGCTCGGGAAACGGATGTAACGGTGGTAATGCCTATATATGCCAAGGCTCCCAACAAAACCTGCGATACCGTTGTCCCGCAAATGGCGGCAATTTACAAATCGCTGTGCAAAAGGTTTTCCGCGGAAAATATGACGATAATGGGCGACAGCGCGGGCGGCGGAATGGTGCTCGCACTGTGTCAGTTGCTTGCGCAAAACAAAGTCAAACAACCTGCGGTTGCCGTCCTTATGTCGCCGTGGTTGGATGTCAATACCGATAACCCCGAAATCGAAAAGTATATTGGTGGAGATATTTCCTTGGATGTAAAAGATTTGCGTCTTTTCGGCGGCGCTTATCGCGGCAAAAACGACAAAACTTGCTATTTGGCAAGCCCTATCTACGGCGATTTGCGTAATCTTGCGCCGGTGAGGGTATTTATCGGTTCGTGCGAACTGTTCCTGCCGGACTGCTTGAAGTTGAAACATCTTGCAAACGAATGCGGCGCTGACGTCGAGGTGTACGAATACGCCTTTATGCAGCACGTGTTCCCCTTTATGCCAATACCCGAAGCATTGGAAGCGCGCAAACAAATAATAGGTATAATCGAAGAATTTGCGCCGCAAGTAACCCGAAGCGGTACGGAAAAAAGCGCAAAAACAAGAGGCAAAGTATGAAGATAGTTTTGCAAAGGGTGGCAAAAGCATCGCTTTTTGTAGAGAACAAGTTGATTTCGCAAATAGGCAAGGGCTTGGTAGTGTATTTCGGCGCGGAATCTGGCGACAGCGAGGAAAGCGCACGCTATCTTGCGGGCAAAATCGCTCGTATGCGCGTATTTGCGGATAAACAGGGCAAAATGAACTTGTCTGTAACGGATGTCGGCGGAGAAATTTTGTCGGTATCTCAGTTTACATTGCTTGCGGATATTTCTCACGGCAACAGGCCTGATTTTTTCGCGGCGGAAAAACCCGAACGCGCCAAACAGTTGTACTTGAAATTTTGCGAGTTTCTCGAAGAACAGGGCGTCAAAACGTCGCTTGGCGTGTTCGGCGCGGATATGACGATAGAACAGATTAACGACGGTCCCGTAACCGTTATTGCGGAGAAAAAATGAAATCGATAACAGAATTGTACAAAACGGGAATAGGTCCTTCCAGTTCGCACACAATGGGTCCGGTAAAAGCCGCTTTGCAATTTGCCGACGAACACCCCGATGCGGATTGCTTTGAGGTACAACTGTACGGTTCGCTTGCTTTGACCGGTAAGGGACACGGTACCGACAGGGCGCTTTCGAGGGCGTTTGCACCCAAAAAATCCGATATTGTTTTTGATGTAAAAACAAAGTGCCGACATCCCAACTCTATGGATTTTACCGCTTACTCGGGAGGCAAAAAGATAGGATTTGCGCGCGTAATAAGCATAGGCGGCGGCGATGTTGTTTTTGAAGGACGCAAAGCCAAGCAAACCGATGACGTATACCATTTGCGCACGTTCAAACAGATAAAGGACTACTGCGAAAAAACCGGTATCAAACTGTGGCAGTATGCGGCGCAATGCGAGGGAGAGCAAATAACCGATTACCTTCGCAAAGTCTGGCGCAAAATGCTGCAAGCGGTAGAACAGGGGCTTGCTGCCGAAGGAACGCTGGAAGGCGGACTAAAAGTTTTGCGTCGTGCCAAAAAGTTGCTTAGGGCATTGCCTGACGAGGACGCTCAAACGCGCGAAAACAGGCTTGTAGCGGCTTACGCATTTGCCGTAAGCGAGCAGAACGCCGACGGCGGAGAGGTGGTTACGGCGCCTACGTGCGGCTCGTGCGGAGTGTTGCCCGCGGTATTCAAATACGTTTCCGAAACAAAAAATCTCGATGAAGAAACTGTTTTGCACGGATTGCTTACGGCAGGCATTGTGGGCAATTTGGTAAAACACAATGCGTCGATTTCGGGCGCTGAGTGCGGCTGTCAGGCGGAGATAGGCACCGCTTGCGCAATGGCGGCGGCGGGACTTGCGGAAATGTACGGAATGACAATAGAAGAAATAGAGTATTCCGCAGAAGTTGCCTTGGAACACCATTTGGGGCTTACCTGCGACCCTATCGGCGGTTTGGTGCAAATACCTTGTATCGAACGCAATGCGGTTGCGGCAATGCGCGCGATAAATGCCGTCAATCTTGCAACTTTCCTTGCCGACAGCGGCAAAATTTCGTTGGATACGGTAATAGAAACAATGTACGAAACGGGCAAAGATATTGCTGCCGGTTACCGCGAAACGGCATTGTCGGGGCTTGCAAAACATTACGAAGCGTGAAATATCATTTTTGAGAGGAGTTGTATGAAAGTAAAATGCGCGGTGTTTGACCTTGACGGAACACTGCTTAACACCCTTACGGATTTGACGCGCGCCGTCAATCACGCAATGGAAATAATGAACAAAACACGGTATTCGGAAAGCGAAGTTATGTCTATGGTAGGTAACGGCGTGGAAATGCTTATGAAACGCGCATTGAAATGTACCGATACGGACGTGGTAAAAACCGCCGTAGGTTTGTTTTCGGAATATTACGGAGAGCACGGGCAGGAAAACACAAAACCGTATGACGGCATTTGCGGTATGCTGTCTGCGCTCAAAAAAGACGGGATTTTTGTAGGAGTATTTTCAAACAAACCCGATTTTGCAGTCAAAAAACTGTGTGCGCATTACTTTGCCGACCTTGTGGATTACGCAATGGGTACGGAAAACGGCAAGGCAAAAAAACCCGACCCCTTCGGCGTGCTCAAAATAATGTCGATGTGCGGCGCGACAACTCAAAACACCGTGTATATAGGCGACAGCGAAGTGGATATCGAAACGGCAAATAACGCGCAAGTGCCCTGTATCAGCGTCGGTTGGGGGTTCAAAACACGCAAGTTTTTGCAGGAACACGGCGCAATGTGCATAGCAGATACGCCGCTTGCCGTTGCGGAAGCAATTGCCCGATTTGGCAGATATCATTTTATTTGCGGATAATTTGCGCAGATTTGCATCTGTAAACAACTAAAATTCGTATGTCGGCAATATGTTAATGTAGATTGACGGTAAAATGCGTAATTTATTGTAAAACAATGCAAAATGTGCTATTATTTATGCAAGAGGTTTGTTGAAGCCGTCGCGCTTTTGACAATCCGAAGTACAACCGAAAAGCGAGGTACAAATGTACAATTTTTTTGCATATCTCAACAGAATGAAACACATTAAGCGGTGGGGACTGATGTACTCGGCATTGCCCGAAAACATAATGGAACACAGTCAGCAGGCTGCCGTTATCGCTCACGCGCTTGCAACCATTGCAAACGTATATTACGGCGGAAGTTACAACGCCGACCGTATTGCCGTCTACGCGCTGTTTCACGAAACAAGCGAGGTTATGACGGGAGATTTGCCTACGCCTATCAAGTATTTCAATCCCGAAATACGCGACTCCTACAAAGATATAGAACGGCTTGCAAACGACAAGTTGCTTTCTCATCTTCCGCAGGAACTCAAAGGAGAGTATCAATCGGTAATTTTCGGCGGAAGCGCAGAGGAACGCAAACTTGTAAAGTGCGCCGACAAAATATGCGCTTATGTCAAATGTATTGACGAACTCAAAATGGGCAACGGCGAATTTGCCAAAGCAAAAAATACCATCAAGGCGGAAATTGATTCGTATTCGCTGCCCGAGGTAAAGTATTTTATGGAAAATTTTGTCAAGGCATTTGAATTGACTTTGGACGAAATGGAAAAGATATGATAGAATTTGTAAACGTCGGCAAACGCTATCACTACGACCAAACGCCGACGGTGGAAAATTTTACTTTCACAACGTCCGAGCGCGTTACCACCGTGTTGATGGATATTCAAAGCGGCAAAACCACGCTGTGCAAATTGCTCCTCGGTTTGGAAAACGCCGATTGCGGTTCCATTGTCGTGGACGGCGTAAATATTTCGGAAACGGATGACAAAAACAAAAGCATAGCGTATCTTTCGGAAAATATGCTGTTGTTTGAAAACAAATCGGTTTTGTACAATGTAATGTATCCGCTCAAAATACGCGGAATAAACAAAAGCCCTGCCGAGATAAAGGCAAAAGAAGCCATTGACGCAATTGGACTTTGCAGTATGGCCAACGAAAAAGTCAAAAACCTTGCGTCGGAAGAACGGGTAAAGACCGTGCTCGCGCGTCTTTTGGTACGTAAACCGCAAACGGTAATTTTGGACGATTTTTTCAATTGCTGCGATGCGGACGGATTGCTTCAAACAAAACAGTTGTTGCACTCTCTCGGATGCGAGGTGCTGCAATTTACAAGTAACGTAGATTACGCTTACGGCGACGTCGCTGTGTACAAAGACGGATTTGTTTACAGAGGCGACGCAGACGGAGCGAGAAAAGCAATATCAAATCTTTTGTGGTTATACAATATAAAGGAGTAGAATATGGGTAATTACCAAAGCGAAGATTTTTTCGGAGAAGAATACGAAAAGAAACAGCAAGAACAGGCGGAACAGCAAAATCAACAGCAGGAACAAAGCAACGAAACAATAAACGCTCAATCATCCGATAGGTTTTCCTTAAAGGTCGACCAATGGCATTCGGGCGGTTCGGGCGGCGGAGGCGGAGTTACTCAGCAGCAACCCAACCGCAAAGTTACCGTTGCCGTTATTGCAGTTGCAATGGTAATGGTGTTTATTTTCGGATTTTTGTTTGCTTCGCTGTTTGTCAACGGCAAAGTAAAGGTTTTGTCGGAAGTTATCAATACCATTGAAAACAAATATCTCAACGGCGAAAAACTGACCGAGGAAGATTGGATTGCAATAATCGAAGCGGGCGGAACGGCAATGTTTCAGGAAACTGATAGATACGGTATGTTGCTTTCCCCGCAAAGCGCGTACGATTTGATATATCCCAAGGAAGAAGAACCGTCGCCCAACGGTTACTTCGGGTTCGGTTACCAAGCGGTAAAATACATGGGATTGTTTGTAAACGACGTTTCCGTAGACAGTTCTGCATACGGTAAATTGCAGCCGTACGACTTTATTGTCAAACTGGACAATATGACGGATGCATACGGAAACACCGTTGCGGGCGGTTCGCTTGTCCTTGACAACGTATCGACGGAAACAATGGAAAACGCCGTAGACAGCGCAAACGCCATGACCGTCACGGTATTGCGCGACGGCGAATTGTATATCTACGATTTGCAGCGCGGAAACATAGGCAGTCGCAACAACCAAACAGACCAATTTGCTTTTGTAACATACTATTTCGGAGCAAACAATACCAACGCCTCGACCTCTCCGGAAAACGGCGCGGCGGTTTCCACAGTGGAACAACGCAAGTTGGCGCAACTTCCCGCCGATGTAGGGTATATTCATCTAAACGAATATTCGCAGTTTGACAACGGCACAAGTTGCGACTTCGAAGTAAAAACTGCTCTCGATAAATTCAAGGCAAGCGGCAAAACAAAACTCGTGTTGGATTTGAAGGGTAACCCCGGCGGTTATGTAAATTTGGCTGCAAACATAATAGGTTTGCTTGCCGATACGGAAAGAGCCGATTTGAAAGACAAAGACGGCGGAATATTGGCGGCTTCATTGGAAGACCGAAACGGCAGAAAGAACTATTATTACGCCGAACCGTCATACTGCAAATATTCCGATTACTTTGAAATGCCCGTTGACGGCGGCAAAAAGAACATAGTCATTTGGACGGACGGCGGCAGTGCAAGCGCCAGCGAACTTACAACCGGCGCATTGTTGGATTACGGCACGGCTATTCAGATGGGGCAAACAACCTACGGCAAAGGCATTGCGCAATCGGTGGAACCCATTATCAAAGCAACCGGTACCGTAATTAACAATGACGGGAAAAAGGACACATTTTATTGGTGCGTGTACTACACTTCGTCCATGTATTATTCTCCGCTTGCTACCTCAAAGGAAGATAATATTCACGGCAAGGGGTATACGCCTGCCGCTCCGTACAACAATTTGGATACTTACCAAAAATTGGTAGATGCCACTGCAAATTATTGGAATTGACAGTGTGTCGGCGCGGTCGGTTTTGGGGTAAATGAACAGTGCCGTTTGCGGCGGCGGAATTTGAACACGGTTTCCGCAGTATGCTGCGTATATTGCGATTGCGGAGTAAATACAAGTGCAATATTACGGCGCGCCTGACGCAACCTATCAAATCCGAGCGTGAACATACACAGTAAATAAGCGCAAACGCGGCGGGATATTTCCGCCGCGTTTATTTTGTGCGTCAAATTTCGTCGCAGTTTGCGCATTTGCGTTTATGTGTGAGCATACGTTCATTTGAGCATATGCCGATATCTAAAACAAATGTATAAAACAAAATGTATTTTGCTCGCAATTAACGTCGTTTGCAAATACGTCAAACTCTTTTTGCAACTAACACCGTAACATCTGCGGCAAATATTGCCCGTAACGCGGTTTTCCTGCAATTACACGGACAAATTCCACCTGTTTATCGGATTACAATTTGAGCAACTGTTCCAACAATCCGTTTAGGCGTTGTTTTTGTTCGGAATTTAGCAGCGGCGATACGCGTTTGGCAAAGGCTATCAGTTGGTCGTTTGTAAGTTGTCCGCGCGCCTTTTGTTCTATCACATTATTTACGATGTCGTTTACAAGTTGACCTTCGCCCGCCTTTTCGTACTTTTTGGCAATTTGTTTCATTTCCTCTATGCGTCGGTTGATTTCCTGTTCGGAAGGTTTTGCGTCGGGTTGTTTTGCAGTTTCTTTATTTTCCGTCGGGCGTTCGTTTTCTTTGTACCCGTATCTGTTTTCGTAAAAAAAATTGCGTGGGTCTTGGGACATTTTTCTGCTCCTTTAAGTAATTTTTGACACTAATTAAATATATGTCGGCATATATTACAATATACGCACGCCAAAGACGTGTTGTGACGGCTTTGCATTTGCGTAAATGCGTTTGGAAGGGGGAATTTATGAATTTAACCACGGTTGCTTTGCTGTTTATTGCAATGCAACTTTTGGGCGGCAAAAACGGCAAACCTTCCGACAAAAGCAAGCAATCATTCAATGCAGACTCTTTCAGGGGTATACTTTCCGACGACACGCAAAGTCTTATCGACAGCATAGGCAAACTGCGCGACCCCGATACGCCTAACGAGGACAAAACGGGCGCAATACTCAGCATGGTAACAAACCCTGCCGTGATGAACTTTGCAAGCGGACTGTTTGGCGGGGCAAATCGGCAAAGTCCAACCTCAAACGAAACAAAACCGACGCCCGACGTTAACGACGAGGGGTATGCATTTGAAAGCCCGTCGGAAGACGCGCGCGAGTTTTTCAAACCTGTGGAAAACATCGCCGGTACGGAAGCGTCGCACAAACTTTACGAATTGTACGACAACTGGTATTGCAAGAAGCGCAGTTGACGGTGCGTCGGGCAAACTATTATTGCATGCGGCGTGTGGAATACTCGACGGAAAGGCGCATATCGTCTTATCTTTGCAAAACCGATTCGGCAATTATAACTGTACAAACCTTACGTCGATAATATTCGATACGGGCGGTAAATGCCATACAATCGGTTTTGCGGCATTTTATCTGTGCGGTTTTTGCAGAACATAATTTGCCGTATTTGTTTGCCGGCATTATGCTTTTTTGCGCAATGCCTTATTTTCCGATGCGTACATTAGGTATGCGTTGATGAAAATACTGCGCAACTGTGTCTGCCCGAATAACAAAACTCGGTTGATAAATTTTGTTACGTCAAAATTGCTGTACGTAATATTAAACGCGTATCTCGCAAGTAAAGACTCAGCGAGATACGCGTTGTTTTAGGTGAATTTTTTTGGGTTGTACAAATATTCGTTAAACCGTCGGTTTGATACTGTAAAACAAATAAATATCTTTCAATGCTTAAAGCGGAGCAGATTTGCACTCGGCAATTTGCATTGCGGATTTGTAAAAGATTATTGCAGATAGGGCGTGGAATTCAGTACCGCTATGTATTGCAGTTCGGGGATTTTCTCTCCCGACCGAGATTGAAACATACCGTATTTTACAAACGTAAATCCGCATTTTTCTATTACGCGCTTGCTGCGGAAGTTTTCGGTAAAGTGTCCAACCGTCAAGATGTCTACGGCATTGCGGCGCGCAAGATAGTCTATTACTCCTTTTACCGCTTCGGTCATCAGTCCGTTGCCCCAGTAGTCTTTGGACAGGACATAACCTATTTCGGCGCACCTCAGGTGGCGGTAGTTTGTATCGGTTTGAGCCCAACTGTCGTGCAATCCTACGGAACCTATTACTTTGCCGTTTTGCCTGTATACAATTGCCAATACGTTTCCGCTTTTGATAAACATATCAAGCACTTGGGCGGTTTCTTCCTTGGATTTGTGATGTGTCCATCCCGCCGCTTCGCCCACGCCCTCGACTTTGGCGTATTCGTAAAGGTCGTCTATATCCGACGTTTTGAATGGACGCAGGCAGAGCCGCGCTGTTTCTATTGTAATGCTGTCTGTTTTTAGTGTTTCGTTCATAACGGTAATTTTGTGTTGCGGATATGTGTACTTCCGATTGTTTAGGGTACGTCGGTAATTCCGAGTAGGTAATCCGAAGAAATATCAAGAGCACGTTGCAGTTTTTCCAAAGTTTCGATTCGAGGCATTTTGTCGGTAGTGCAGTATTGAGTAATCATTTCGGGAGTTACCCCTATTTTACGAGATAATTCAACGGTGTTTAATCCGCTTTGTTTTATTTCTTCTCTCAAACGCTTTGGAATGTTGTTCGTTTTATAATCGGCAGTTACAATTTGACAGATGGAAGTTTGACTTTATATTACCCATTCGCCGTCGTCGAACAGCAAAGTCTTTGTACCGTCGTAACCTATGCCTTCTATTCTTATGTCCTTTGAACCAATCATAAAGTCAACGTGCTGCAAACTGTCGTTGACGCCGTGTTCGGCAAGTTGCTTTGCGCTCATTGCATTGCCGTTTTTGACGGTGGTAGGGTATGCTTTGCCGAATGCCAAGTGACAACTTGCATTTTCGTCAAACAGCGTGTTGTAAAACAAAATTCCGCTTTGGGCAATGGGGCTGTTTTTGCCTATAAGCGCGGCTTCGCCGAGGTGAAGCACACCTTCGTCTGTGGAAAGCAATCCTTTCAATGCGTCGTAGCCCTTTTCAGCGGTAAAGTCTGTTACTTTGCCGTCTTTGAATGTTATCGAAAAGCCGTCGATGACGTTACCGTTGTTAACCAGAGGAAGCGCATTTTTTACAACGCCGAAAACCTTGTCTTTGTGCGGCGCGGTAAAAATTTCTTCCGTGGGCATATTTGCGGTAAAAGGCACTCCGTCCTGACCTTCTTCTTCGGCGGCAAGCCAAACGTGATCTTTGGCAAGTCCTACCGTAAGGTCTGTTCCGTTTGAGGATGTGTAGTGCAAATACTCAAAGTTGCGGTCGTTCAAAAACTTTGCGCGGGAGTGCAGTTTTGCTATGTGCTGTTTCCAAGCGGCGGTGGGGTCGCTTGCGTCAAGACGCATTATTTTTGCCATTGCGTCCCACATTTTGTCCACTGCTGCGGCAGGTTCGAGGTCGGGGAATACTACTTTTGCCCAACTTTCCGTAGGAATGGAAACTATCGTCCAACGCAGATAGTTGGACATTGTGGCTTTGCGGAACTCGGAACGAGCCAAGTTGTTTGCCTTGTCTACCGCAGACAGTTTGTCGGAGTCGATACCCGCGTAAATGTTGGGGTCGCGTGCGGAAATGGAAATCATACAGCATTTGTTCTTGATGCAGTAATCGTAAAACGCCGTTTTGTATTCGGGGACGTTGCACATTGCCTCGGTTGAGGCATAAAGCATATCGAGCCTCGAACCGTCTTCGTCAAGATACTCGAAGTGAACCTTTTTTGCACCGAACTCGTAGGCTTTCTGTTCGATTAGATGAGCAAAATCCGCGCACTTTACATCGCAGCGAATTACAACTTCCTGACCTTTTTGCATATTTGCGCCGACGCGTACGGCAAGTTCGGCAAATTGTTTTTGTTTTTCAAGAGTAATCATATCTTTCTCCTTTTATAGATAGCGGGCAAGACTTTACAATAGTCAACAGACGCCGCAATAGTTTACAATTATTATATCTTTTGAGGCAAGTTTAGTCAAACTTATTTTAAAATCGATTGAATATTGTTTTGCTTTATGTTACAATAATTTATATATTGCTCAAATGCAGGCGGCTTTGGGCGGTGTTTGTTACACAATAAGTATTTGTGCGCATTACCGCATATGTGCATTTGTGCATATATGCGTATGTTAAACGGAGGAATTATGAAAAACCCAACAGTTACAATTACAATGAGCGGCGGCAAACAAATCAAGGCGGAACTTTACCCCGAAATTGCTCCCAATACAGTCAACAACTTTTTAAGTTTGGTTAACAGCGGATTTTACAACGGTAAGATATTTCACCGTGTGATACGCGGTTTTATGATACAGGGAGGCTGTCCCGAGGGAACGGGCACCGGCGGTCCGGGATACAGAATTTTCGGAGAGTTTACTGCCAACGGATTCAACAATACGCTCAAACACGAGCGCGGCGTGCTCAGTATGGCGCGCGCCAACGACAAAAACAGCGCAGGAAGTCAATTTTTTATTATGCACGCAGACGCTCCGCATCTTGACGGCAGTTACGCTTCGTTCGGACGCGTTACGGAAGGTATGGACGTCGTTGACGAAATAGCCGACCAATACACCGATTTTTCGGACAGACCGTACGAAAGACAAGTAATGGAAACGGTTACTGCCGAAACTTTCGGGAAAGAATATCCCGAGCCCGAAAAAATGTAATCGGAGGTAGTTATGTCAAAGAAAAGAGGAGGGTGCTTAGGCACGTTTTTGGTTATCATACTTGTGCTTGCTCTGCTTATTGCGGGCGTAGTATTGATAGTAGGCAATCTTACTCCCGCGCAGTTGGGGCTGGGCGACAAAAATATCGGCAGCGGAACCGTTGCCGAAATGGGCATAGGAGATGTTAAACTGTTGGATTTGTTCCGCATAGCGCGAGCGCTCACATCTGAACACACTGCGGACGCTTTTGTCAAAAACGCGCCATCGGCAGAGGACAAAACGCGCGTCGACGGCATATTTGCAAACACTGTTTCGGTGGGAGAGTTTAAGTACGGTTCGCTTATGACAAGCAATGCGGTATTTTCCCTTACCGTAACGGAATTTAAATTGAAGGATAGCGAATTGGCGTATGTTTGCAATCAAACGCTTGCCGAGGTCAAAGAAAATAAAATTGCAGGCGCACTTTCGGAAAAGATAAAGTTGCTTGCGGAACTTGACGTCAATATCTGCGAAATTTCGTTGGAAACGGCAGGCAACGACGTCAAAATGCGTACCGTGCTTTCGGTAGATATAAGTAAATATGCCGAGAACATAACATTGCCTTTCAATATGAAGGTCAACAATACGCTGTACATTGTCGTAACGCACAAATTGGGCGTAAGCAGCGAGGGTATGATAGCGTTTGACCTAACTTTCGCAACTGTGGAGATAAGCGGGCTTAACGACGGTTTGAGCCGCGAATTGGTTGATAAGATAGTCAACGCGTGGTACTCCGACGAGGAAATTACTTGCAAAGGCATTTCGGACGAGTCGGCTGACTTGCTTGCTACCATTTGCGGAAATATCGGCAGAATAGGCGAGTACACATTGAACGGAAATAACTACGGACTTAACGGTATAGATATGCAGCGCAAAATAAACTTTGTGGTATATCATACGATAAATCTGTAATGCCGTTTGCATTGCGTAAGGTTTTGCGTAATTTAGTTGCAAAATAAAAGGCGGCAATAATGCCGGTTATGTCGATTTTCCGATAGCCGATAATACGGTTTGACGAAGCGTAACAACAGAGCCTCACTTGAAACCTGCTTTGGGAGCGTTTTTCCCGTTAGTTCAACGCATACTTGCAGGTACGTCTCGATAGGGTTGGCTTGCCTTGAAAGAAAAACTCCTATTCTCAACCAACCGTGTTCGATTGGGTATTATACGGTAACGGTGCATAAGATACCGTTGTTGAATAGAATTTTACGATTATAAGTTAAATTAAAGAGCAAAATGCGTCGGACATTGTTTTGTCCGACGCATTTGCTATGCTTAGTTATTTTCTTTTATTGAACGACTCCGGTATTTTTACATTGGAGTATTGTACTTGGTTATTTTATTTTGTACGGTGATTTCTATACTTTTACATTCAAGCGGAATTATCTTTGTCCGTAATCAAAATATAAATATTCTTTCGGAGAGGTACTTTTCAAGGTTATCAAGCGAAACGCGTTCTTGCTGCATACTGTCGCGTTCGCGTACCGTTACGCAGTTATCCGTTTCGGTATCGAAGTCGATTGTTATGCAGTAAGGCGTACCTATTTCGTCCTGTCTGCGGTAGCGTTTGCCTATGCTGCCCGTTTCGTCAAAGTCGCAGGCAAACAGTTTGGAAAGTTTGTGGTAAATTTCTTCCGCCTTGTCGGAAAGTTTCTTGGAAAGCGGCAGCACGCACGCTTTTATCGGAGCAAGTTCGGGGTGCAGGTGAAGTACTACGCGCGTATCGCCTTCTCCAACCTGTTCTTCGTCGTAAGCGTTTGTAAGGAAAGCAAGGAAGGCTCTTTCCACGCCCAGACTGGGTTCTATTACGTAGGGTATGTATTTTTCCTGAGTTACGGGGTCAATGTATTCTAACGACTGCCCCGAAACGCGTTGGTGGCAATTGAGGTCGTAATCGGTTCTGTCGGCAATACCCCACAGTTCGCCCCAACCGAATGGCATCATAACTTCAAAGTCGGTAGTGGCTTTGCTGTAAAATGAAAGTTCTTCCTTGTCGTGGTCTCTGAGACGCAGATTTTCTTGCTTCATTCCAAGCGAAAGCAGCCAGTTTTTGCAGAAGTTTTTCCAATACTCGAACCATTCGAGGTCGGTGTCGGGTTTGCAGAAAAACTCCAATTCCATCTGCTCGAATTCGCGTATGCGGAATATAAAGTTGCCGGGAGTAATTTCGTTGCGGAAACTTTTGCCTATTTGACCAATTCCGAAAGGAACTTTTCTGCGGGTGGTGCGTTGGATGTTTTTGAAGTTGACAAATATTCCCTGCGCTGTTTCGGGACGCAGGTATACCGCCGATTTTGCGTCTTCTGTTACACCGATAAATGTTTTGAACATAAGGTTAAACTGTCTTATTGGCGTAAAGTCGCATTTGCCGCATACGGGACAGTGTATTTGGTGTTCGGCAATGTACGCCGACATTTGTTCGTTTGTCATGGAAGCAACGGTGTTTTCCAAATTGTGCTTTGTTTGGTAATCTTCTATAAGATTGTCGGCACGGTGACGGCTGTTGCAACTTCTGCAATCCATAAGCGGGTCGGAAAATCCGCCCAAGTGTCCGCTTGCTTCCCAAGTTTTGGGATTCATAAGTATTGCGCTG